>NZ_JAMZEE010000029.1:0-52286 GCF_024704895.1 Bacteroides muris (ex Fokt et al. 2023)
AAGAGATTTCGACCATACTTATGCGTCCGACTTATACCCCAAAATTCGATGTTTTCAAATTTTTGTCATGTACTTAACTCTAATTCAGAAACTTCATACTGCGAGTATTCCGATAATAAACGGAAAAATCTCTGTTGTAATACACTTTCCATGTAGTGTTGAAATTATATTATTAATCATCTTTGTTTTTCATTTTTACATATCCATTTGCATAATTTCCTACAATATTGTGATTATCATCATAAATATACCCATTGGAATAATATCCTTTAAGTATTCTCTTTGAACTATAAATATACCCGTTAGTATAATTACCAATCGTTTCACCTTGCTTGTCAAATATATATCCATTTCGATAGGTAATCAATGATGTTTTGCATGAACCAAAACATAAAACACTCAGAATTAGTAACAATGTTCTCATATCATTTTTGAATTAGTATCTAAATCTTGATGTATCTACTCCTTTTATCTCCTTTTTCTTATATCCACCAAAGCGATAACTGAAATGCAGAGTAAATGCTCGTGAATAAAATCCGCTATCCATATTCAAGTTTTGCCCTTTGAAACGGACTTTTGTTGCAGGCATCCCTGTATCAAATATGTCATAGCAACGGACAGATAAACTCAATTTATCATTTGCGAAATTCCATCGCAATCCGGCAGTGAGATTAAAAATAGATTCTATATCAAATGTCCCTTGTATGACGGGGGTCTGTACATTTCCCATTAACTCGAAAGACAAATTCTTATTTACTTTAAATGTATTATCCAGTGTGCCGCTAAATACCCATTTCTTACGATTGAAAGGGATGTCGAAAAAATCATCACAGCGTTGGTGCATTTGCATACCGACTAAGGTTAATCGGGAATCCAGCCAGTTTCCTACTTTAAAGGGTAATATGATATTTGCTCCCCACACCTGCATATAGTTCCAATTTGTGTTTTTATAGATTAGTGCCAGCCTGTCAGTAGATTGATAGGCAGCTTGTGTGAAATAATCTGATGTATGCGTGAAAAACAGGCTAAGAATATACTTATTCAAAAAAATATAGCTTCCATTCAGATTATAATTCGTCATTGGCTTCAAATTCGGTGTTCCCCATAATTCTGTATATCCATTAAGATAGCTGACGGAAGATTGCATATCCCAATAGCTTGGATAAGTTTTGTCCGTAGATAATGAAAGTTGAAACACATGTTTCGGTGTTTTAAAATAAGTCAACGATGCTTGTGGATAAACTGCCCATTTATGATAATTTCCAATAGTATAATATTCTCCCGTAGCAGAAACGGATAAAGATGTACCTGTTGTATAGTTTTTGCTCAATGATACATAAAAGCTGGTAGTTTGTTCTCTTAGATTGGAATATGTATTTTGAGTTTGAATGTTACCTGTCACTTTATCATAAGTTTGAAAATCAAGATCTTTGGCAAATCGATAGGAAATTCCATAACCCAGATTCCATCCTTTTGATAGAGATTGTTTCTGGTCTGCATAGATAGAGTAGCGGTCTATTTTTTGTCCACCAACCATAGAGAAACTACTCTGACTTCCATCTTGATAATCAGCATATAGTCTTTGGGCATTATTAGAAGTATAATATGTATAATCACCACCTATGTCAAGTCCGAAGCCTGAATGATATTGCAATGTAATATTGCGCATTTGATTGTCAATATATTTATCGACATTGCTGGTTTGGTAATTGCCTGATGTCCGGCTATTATTATACTGGTCGGGGGTATAACTACCTGTGTATGCTATATTGATATTGTTTTTGTTGTTGAAGTTATACTCAAAAGCTGCTCTAAGGTCGTGTTTCCAGTACTTGCTACGCAACTGTTCATTTTGTATGATATTATGTAGTTCACCTTTTTGTGTATGTTTGGAATCAAGGTCTATGTACTCCATCTTTTTTACGTTATTTGCTCCGTACATTACATCAAAAGCCATTTTGGGAGTTGATAAACGAAAGTTTCCATTCATTCCTCCATCATTGAAATATTGGTTTTTATAGTTAGCACTTATCTCCCCCTGAAAAGAGTAGTCGTTTGAATGTTTTAAAACCATATTAATAGCTGCACCCCGTACATGATATTCAGGAGGCGCACTGTACATTACTTCTGCTTTTTCTATACGACTAACCGGAGTATTGCGCAGAATTGTTTCAAGTTGTCCGGCATCCATTGTTGTAGGTTTACCATTTAAAATAACAGTCAGTTTTCCTGCTCCAGCCAAAGTTAGTATTCCTCTATCTTCTTGTACTCCCGGTATCTTTGTCAATGCTTCATAAGCATTGTTTACGAGTTGATTTTGGGTAAGAACAGCAAGATTATATCCTAAAAGTCCATTCTCTACTTTTGCAAAAGGATGTTCTGCTTTTATAATAACTTCATCCAAAGCATAGTCTTGAGGTTGAAGTTGAATAGTTCCAGCATTATTTCCCTTACCTACCATTTGTTTAGTCTCATATAAAAGGTGTTGTATTATCAAGCGGTATTCTTTCTGTTGGCTTTTAAAAACGAATATGCCGTCGGAATTGGAAATGGATGCGCCTATATAGGTCGAATCCATTGCTTGCAAAATAATAGTCGCACCGTCTATAGGTAGTTGTTTGTCATCTATTATTTTTCCGTTAATCGTTTGCCCCCAAGCGACTGTTTGATAGCAACCTAAAAATAGGTAGAAAAATGTCAATGTTATTATTTTATTTAATCGCATCATACGAATTCAGTTTATTGATTACAAAACTATTAAAAGGTAAAAGAAACTCCTGCACCAAAGAACCATTCCCATCTTCTTTGTATTATGTTATATTGGTAGTTCGTTTGGGATTTAATAGTGACATATTTGCCTATCTCATATGAAAATCCTGCTCCTATCTGATAAGGGATAGAAGTTGCAGGAAGTATCACACTCCGTTTTTTATCCAGTGTATAGTTTCCATATACACTAAAATATAGTTTCTTATTTAAAGGAATAGCCATATTTGTATTTTGTTGAATCTTTATAAGAGGTAGATTTTTATCTATCCGACTATTGAACATAAGGCTTTTGCATTTTAGATTTCCATTCAATAGATTATTGTTATGATTTAATTTATTGTGAAACGTTGTGGCGCACCCAATATTTGCTACATTCGGAAAATCTTCTTTAAAATCAATATCTAACCTAAAATCATCCCAGTATCTATTATCGTCTTTTGGCGAATGACCAATAATAGACTGTTCTAATTCCCTTTTAAAAGCATCATCAATATGGATAGGCATTTCTCCTTTCAGCATTTTAGCCAATCGGACAGAATCGTTTGGAGTCCACCCGTTTTGTACTTGTGCATTGACTGGACGGGCGAGAAATAAAAAAAACAACAAAAATATTGCTGTTTTCCAAACGTTTGAAATTATCTGATTAGTCGCATCCACACTTCATTTAAGCCTTATCCGTTAATACATCTTCTTCAACGTCCACACCATCTTATTGGGATTATAGGCTTCGGGGGTGAAGACAGAAGTAGGGGCATCATCGTTACTACAATTTGTCAGACATAACATGGCGCAAATAATGAATGTGGAAAGCACCATACATAAAGTAATTTTCTTTTTCATCTTATCTCTATTTTAAGTGATTGACAATAATTATATATTTCTCTTCATAGGGATACTAACAATACCTTTATTAATCTCTTTTTCACCCACTTTTTTGAAGCCTAAAGATGTATAAAAAGTTTCTGCATAGGTTGAAGAATTAACTGTTATATAAGTGAAATTACAATTGCTCATCATATAATCAAATAGCGATTTCCCTATTCCTTGCTGATGATAGTGTGGCAAGACAAAGAAGAGGGATATATGTTGCCTTTCTTGATGTACACCGATTATTCCTATCAATAAATGATTGTCAAAAGCACCATATATGTCAAGTGTATTCATCAACGATGTGTCATACACGAAACTTTTAAAGGTTTCAATACCTTCTTGGGTGAAATCATTCCTGCCACATTCCATATATACTTGATAGGACAAATCAGCCGCATTATTATATTCTTCTTGTGTTAATTTACGTATCATATCAATGTTATTAAATCATGAATGCAAAATACGGAAGAATAAAGAAAAAAGGTCTTGACAATTGTCAAGACCCCGGTATAATGGATGTTAAAAGATTGGCTATTTCTCCAGTTTGCGGCGTATGCGACTAACTGTTTCAGGAGTAACCCCTAAGAAAGAAGCTATACTTTTCAAGGGTATAGTATCTTTAAGGTCAGGACAACGTTTCATTAGTCTTTGATATCGTATTTCAGGTGTACAATACGAATCGAGCAATCGTTCATACACCATTTCATATAGATTTTCAGCTACATATCTTCCTAATCGTTGAGTTTCCATATTCGTTTCCCAACATTCTATAATATCATGGCGTGATATTTCATAAACAGAACAGTCTGTTAACGCTTGAATGCTCACTGCTGACAGACAACTTTTCATAAAAGAAGAATAGTCACATACAAATTCATCGGTAAAAGCATATCCTACAATGTGTTCTTCTCCTTCTTCGTCAATATGCGTATATTGAAATGTGCCATGTTTTACCCATCCAGCAAAACGTTCCACCTCATTTTGCCGGATAAAGAAATCTTTCTTATGGTAAGTACGCAATATCCCTTTTCTCGCAAATAAATCTTTTACATGGGAATAGTCCAAATTGTTGAGATATGTATTAAAATCATTCATTATCGTAAGCTATTTATTCAGTTCACGGCGTATGCGACTGATTGTTTCCGGTGTGACTTGCAAGAAAGAAGCAATCTCCTTTAACGTAATGTACTCTTGAATATTGGGGCATCTATTCAATAAGTCAAGATACAGCTCTGCTGTGGTCTTGCAGTACATATCCATTAATCTATGATACATTAATAAGTATGATTGTTCAACAAGCGTACATTTTAGTTGCATGGTTTCTACATTTGCAGCAAAGAATTCCTCCACTTTTGAATAGGACATATAACAAATCTTTGTATCGCAAACGGCTTCAATTGTTACTAATGACGGTTGATTGGGTTCTATAAGAGTGCATAAACTTCCTGCAAATTCTCCGGAGAAAGTATATCCTACTATGTGTATGTTTCCTTTTTCATCCACACGAGTATATCTCAATAAGCCGTGTTCAATATAAGCTCCCCGATGATTCACTTTGCCTTGAATAGTGAATCGTTCGCCCTTTTTGAGTTCGATATAAGTACCATGTTCCAAAATGAACTGCTTTAGCTGTTCTAATTTCGAATGGTTGGCATATTGTGAGTTAAAATCTTCCATACTATAAACTAATTACAATTGAAATATAGAATAACTTCGTGAGTTGTTCTCTCAAAAAGCAAAAATAGATTCCTGACTTTATCAAAACATCTTCTCTTTTTTTAATCCACTTTATTGTGAGTTTAGTTTGTGCTTTTGTATATATATCCAAAACGAACTAGACTTATTTCTATTGACTGAAAGTATATGCTGGCGAAAGAAGAAATAACCTTTTTCTTTTCGCCAATTTTAAAGTTTGTAACTCTCATAGTTTGAGGAAGAAATGAACTCTTTTATTTCTTCTTCTGTTGGAAGCTCTATCCTATACTTCTGTACAAAGATATTTGGGTCTAATCCGGCTGTGGCATACTTTACTAATGTATCTCCCTTTTCAGTGCAAAGCAGAATACCGATAGGTGGATTATCATCCGGCTGCATCACTTCCGCTTTGAAATAGTTCAGATACATATTTAGTTGCGAAGCATACTCATGGTGGAACTTGTCTATCTTCAATTCTACAATAACATGACATTTCAAAATACGGTGATAGAACACAAGGTCGGCAAAGAAATAATCTTCATCAATCAAGATGCGTTTTTGCCGGGCTTCAAAGCAGAAGCCATGTCCCATTTCTAACAGGAAGTGTTGCAGGTTGTCAAGAATGGCTTGTTCCAAATCAGTTTCTGTCACCAATGCACGTTCATTCAACCCTAAGAACTCCAAAGTAACAGGAGTATTGATAACATCTTTAGGTTGTAATAAGGTTGCTTGTTGCTGGACTAAAGCGGAGAGGGCTTCTTTGTTTTTGGATAGTCCGCTACGTTCGTAATATAAAGATGCGATTTGTCGCTCCAACTCCTTTACAGACCAGCAGCCACGAATAGTTTCCATTTCATAGAAAGCACGTTTTACCGGGTTCTCAATTCCCGATATAGTGTTTAAATGGGTGGAAGATAATTTATTGAATAATCTATCAGCTGGAATCATCCATGTTTCGGTTTGTGGGTATTCTGTTGATAGTTTCCAAACTCCACTTTCAGATTCGGCGGTCATCAACCGCCGAATTGGTTCTGTGAATTCGGCGGTCAATGACTGCCGAATTTGAATTTGTGATGCAATATATTGTGTAACAGGTTCTTTTAGTTGTGGATAAACAAGATACAACCGCCTAAATTCACGGAATCTACGTTCATTCAGCCCTTTTGTTTTCAGTCGTTGTTCCAGCTTCTTCAACAGTTGTTCACCGTAGGCGGCACGGTCTTCTCCGTTCTGCTCAAATTCTACGATATAGCAACCCATAAGCCAGTTACGGGAAGTAAGGGCAAGGTTTACAGCATGTGCGGCTTGTGCCTGCAACGTGTTCTGTATCGTGCTGATATGTTTTACTAATGCTTCAAAGTTCATAGTTACAAAGATAAGTCTTTTATGGTTAAAACTTTAGTTCGGGTAAGCTGTTTATTGCTTCCTCTTTCAATTTATCCACCGCACGGGTGTACTTCTCCGTATGCTTCAATCCGCTATGCCCTAAAAGGCTGGCTACGGTCTTGATATTTGCCCCATTGTTCAGAATATTCACGGCAAACGAATGTCGGGCGCAATGCCAGCTTATATGCTTGTCTATTCCGGCTCTTTTTACCCAACGCTTAACCGATTTGCAGCAGCTTTCGTATGTAGGCAAATCGAATATCAAACAGTTTTTATCTGCTGGGGCTTCACCAATGATAGACAATAGACCGTCATTCAGAGGAATAACCACGCCACTACTGGCAGAATGTCCCTTTGTCTTGCTTTGCTCAAACTTTAATAACCGATTAGCGTAATCTACATTTTTGTAGGTAAGGTCTTTTACATCACAGAAACGCAAACCACTGTATAAACAGAAGATAAAAGCCCGTCTGACATTCGGGTTCTCGTTGTCATAATGGCAAGCCGCCAACTTTTGTATTTCTTCGAGAGAAAGAACATCTTTTCGAAGCATTTGGCTATCCACTTTGCAGGTAACACTTTTGCACGGGTCTTTCAACATTACATCGTGTTCAATCGCATATCGAATAACTTTCTTGAAACGCTGGTAAATGCTTTTAGCACCCTCACCCACACTTCGGGATTGCAGGTAGGCTACAAACTGCTCCATCATTTCTTTGGTGATAAGTTCCGGTTTGATACTAAACTCATTCATGGGGTACTGCTCTTTTAAGAAGTCCTTAAAACGGCTAAGCGCAATTTGTACCATGCGAATATCTTTCTTGGTATAACTGTTGATATAAGCTTGGAAATAGTCTAAGAAATTGACCGTTCTATCTTTTTTCAACCGATACCCCAACATACTTTCCTTAAATTCCTGTTCACGCTCTGCACGTATCTTTGTGGCAAGCTCCAACGTTTCTTTGTTCTGCTGGCGTTCCGCTGGGGTGCGGGGCTTATCTATCAGATACAGACTAAGGTTTTCTTTTCGTCTGTTGTGCTTTACTGCAAACTTGGGCTTACCTTGCATCTTTCCACTATCATAGTACACTTGATTGCCGTTTTCATCTAATACGGGCTTTTCCTCTCTACCTAAATAATACTCTAAGTAAAGGCTAATTCTACCATCCGAGAGCTTATTTTGCTCTAACTTGGGGTTTTCTTTCGTTTTATTTTCTAACTTTGCCATTGTTTAGAGGTTTTATCCCGATTTAGGTACCATAACCGGGTGATTACGCTAAATAGTTGATTTTCTTTTGTTTTCCGATATTGCAAAGGTACAAAAGAAAATGATATTTCAAAGTGTACTAAAAGTGTACTGAATAACAGAAAATGGGCAAAATATGGCAAAAATGGAGAAAATAAGAAATATGCAAGTTATTGATAATAAGGTGAATAAGTTCTTTTATTTTCCTATGATTTCTATGGTTTGTACCGGGTCTGGGTACTGAGGCGGAGAAAGTTGAGAAACTCTCTCCGTTTTTCTTTTCTACTCCCCGTAACTCGTTGGTTTGCTGATAGATTAAATCAAGCACTTTGTTATAAGAATTGGTTCGATATGTTTTTCCGTCAAATTCGATTTTTTTGGGAAACATCGAACTTATCAGCTTAATTTTCACCCCTACAGACGCATTTCTTATATAGCTATCTATATTGTTTATCAGATTGATAGAGTAGTTTAGTTTTGGTTCGATATTACTACAGTTAGGGTTCTCACGCATTTCAATCTGTTGTTGCATGGCTGAGGCTTCTTTTGTGTATCTCTCCAACATTCTGTTATATTGTTCTTTGGTTAAATCTCCGTCCAGATATTTATCTTCAATGCTGTTGATGCGTTTTTGGACGGTAGAAAGTTCATTTTGCAGTGCTGCTGCTTCTTTTTTGCTTTCTCCTTTGCGTTCGTTTTGCAAATCCTTTAGAATTTCGTTATACAAGTCCAATACCGTTTTATTGGGCTTTAATTGGGCTGTGTATCGAGCGAACTCTTCGTTTACGTTCTCTGCTCTCATTCTTATATGTTTTTGATTGTTACAACAAAAGTAGTAGGTGTATTTGCCGCCATTGCCCGAACTTGTAGCACCAGTTAAGGCACAACCACATACGGGGCAGATTAAAAACTTCCGCAAAAATAAGTCAGGATTTATGGCTTTGGATAGTTTGGGTGTTTTCTTTCTTTTACCGTCCAAAATCTCTTGAACTTTATAGAATGTTTCTTCGTCTATAATTGCTTCATGTTCACCGTTTACATAATATTCGGGTTCTCCTTTGTATGCTGGCACACGAATTTTACCAATATAAAATTTGTTGCGTAGCATTTCAAGAAATGAACTTTCGGGTATATTATATCCTTTTCTTGCAAACTTCCTGCGGATATAACAAGGTGTTTCAATGCCTTTAGCCACTTCTTTAAACATGGCTTGTATAAATGGTGCTGTATTGGTATCTATTTCTACATGGGTTTCATGTTTGCTAATACGTACATTCTTATATCCTCTTGGTGCTTTATTAGCGCATTTTCCTTTTGCTAATGTTCCATGAATGCCGTCCATTGTGGCTTTTGACCTCTTGATGTTGTCGCATTGTGCCGAACCTATGTGTACTCCCAATAATAGGGGCCAAGTGTCAGAATTGAAGTCTAAAGGTGCTTCGATTGCATTTGGTTCAACTCCCAATTTGAGTAATTCTTTTAAGTTCTCACTGGCACTGATAATGTCTCGTGAATATCTATCCCACCGTAAGAATAGTAATTTGTTTACTCTACCTTTGTTTTTACGTATATAATTCATTATTCCTTGTATGACAGGACGCTTCTCAAATGTTTTAGCACTCTCGTCCTCTCTGTATGGGATATTGTCAATGATGTTATATCCCATTTGGTTACAATATTTCCGTAGGCGTTCTTCTTGTACGTCTAAGCTGGCTCCTAATGTTTGTTCATCCGAACTTACTCTACAATATATTATCACATTTGCATTCATAATTCTTGTTTTTTAGTTAATGCTATTTTTTCATTCTCTATCTGCAATTCTGCTAATAGGTATAGATACTGTCTAATTATTTTTACTTTCTCATTATCGTATTTCTTTTTACCTTTATTGAGTATTGTTGCGCATTGTTCCAATGGTATCATTAGATACTGGTATTATTGTGTTGCAATGTATGATGCAACTTATTCTTACACATTCAATCAATCCACAAGACAAGGAAGTGCCTAGGCATGAATGTGCTTCTTGCCTCATATATCATTATTTGAAGTAAAAGATATTTTTTTTAAGTGAATTGATGTACCAACATTGCAAATATACGACCTATAGATACAATTACCACTTTTGATGTGTAAATTATGTTAATTTGGTTAATTTCCGCAAGGTGTTGATACTTGTTCCTGTCAGTTTTGAGGTATTTCGCAACGAATATCCTCTTTTCAGTAGTCTTAATTCTTCTGCGTATTCTTCTTTCATAGTTTCATCGCTTTTACTATATCCTGCTTTTCGTCCTACTTTGCCACCATTACTGCGAAAGTTCTGGTAACCACTTGTCACACGTTCACGAATTGTTTTGCGTTCCATACGTGCTACCTCTGCGAGTATTGTAATAAGGAACTGACTCATAGGGTTAATTTCACCCTCTGATGTCAGAGTTTCAATGTTATAATTTTGGATAAATACTGAAGCCTTATTTTGATTTAATATTTCTATGGCTTGTAGTACTTGTAGGGTATCACGTCCAAGTCTGGACAATTCGGTTACCAGTACCTTATGTATGTTGTGTGAATTGATATAGTTTATCATATTCATTAATTCTATGCGTTCAGTATTCTTTTTCGCTCCAGATACCTTTTCTGCAAATACAGCCTCAACCGTCCAGTTGTTTGCTGAGGCTAATGTTTGCAAATCATTTATTTGACGTTCATAGTCTTGTGTGCCATTAGTACTGGACACTCTTGCGAAGATAACTACTTTTTTCATGGTGTTACTTGTTTATGGTGCAAAGATAGTGATATATATTTAATATAAATCATTCATAGCGTTAAATAAGGCTAGAAATATGGTAAATATTAAATATTTATCATTCCTTTGTGGAGGAAATATGCACAATATGGATAATAAACAAGAAAGAACAGTTGTTCACGTTGAATATAACGGACAACATTACTATTTTGGCTCACTCTCTGCAATTTATACGAAATTCAGTCCTAAAGACTTGGGTATCGCATTGGGGACATTAAGAAATTATGGATTGAAAGAAGAAAAGCCGTACCAGAACTCTCTATGCACTATAAGAAAAGGTTTTTTGATAACGATGCCTAAAAAGTAAAGTAATTATTCTACATCTAATAGGTCTTTTAGTCTAACTCCTAAAGCAAGACTTATTTTATATGCGTTTTTTATTGTTAGATTGGTGCGCCCTGCTTCAATCCGTGACATATTAGCTTTTTCAAAGTTGCATTTAGCTGCCAAGTCTTGTTGGCTTATTCCTTTTTCAAGTCTTATTCCCTTTATTTTATCTCCTATTTTAATAAAAAGTTGCTGTTCATTCATTTTTTCTATAGTTATCATTTGTGATAACAAAGGAAAGGGCTTATCTTTGCAGACTGGTTATCATATATGATAACTATATTTTTATTAATTAAATCTATCGTAAAATGAAGAAATTATTTGTATTAATGAGCTTTATAGCTCTTGGAGTGGGTTCTGTTTTTGCCCAAAAGGGTGAAAAGGCAGTAGGTGTTAATCTTGGCTATGGTACGGAGATTAGTAATCTTGGTATCGGTGCTAAATTTCAGTATGGAATAACGGATGCAATTCGTACTGAGGCTTCTTTTAATTACTTTCTTAAAAAAGATGGTGCTAATATGTGGGATGTCAATGTGAATGCGCATTATCTTTTTCCAATCGCTGATAAATTTAAAGTTTATCCTTTGGTTGGTTTGACTTATGCAAATTGTAAGGTTGATATGGGGTGGTCTGTTGAAGGTATGTCACCAGAAGATATACAGGACCTTATAGATGCTGGAATTATAGAAGATGCTTCGGAAGTAACTGGAGAAACATCTTCTGAAAGTGAAGGAAGGGTTGGTGTGAATTTAGGAGCTGGTATTCAGTATGACTTGTCCTCAAAAATTGCAATAAACTTTGAAGTAAAATATCAGTTGATAAAAGATTTCAACCAAGCGGTTTTTGGGGTTGGAATTGCTTATAAATTTTAATTAGCATGATGAAATATCTATATTCAATATTAATAGTTTTGTTTGCTGTATATACTTTTATTGGCTGTTCTGACGATGACGAACCAGATTCAAGTTCCACATCAACCTTAAAAATGAATGGAGTACCTATTAAAGTATATAGTAATACTGATGGTGAATGGGATAGTCGTGATGGATTTAATCTTTGGGTTAATGGTGCAGATGTTATCATACATAATGATGGAGTATATATCCAAGGAAAGATTAGCCGAACTGATGACGACATACGTAATAATACTTTAACTATCAATATTGGAGAAGATGTAACTGATAGATTTAGCATATTATTAGAATATAACCACGGTGATGGATATGTTACTGGCTGGGGACGTGATAATAATGCGGTTTCTACATATTTATCTGGTAATGTTAAAGTTAAATCTATTGATAAAACAAAGCACATTCTTACTTTGGAATTTGAAAATCTTACTTACGATTCTACAGATGATGATGATATGTCCGTAGATGAGATTGTGCTTACTGGAACTTTGGCTATTCCATATAAGGTGATAGTGGAATAAATAGAATGTACAAAAATAATCTTTTAGATTAAACTGACACAAAAAAAAGTGTATCAATAGGTCTTTTGATAGATTATATTGATACACTTTTTGTTTTGATACACAAGCCTCATCAAAGTAACAGATTACGTATCTTTTCAATAGGGTTTTCGCTAGTTGAGGCTGATGTCATTGCATGATAAACCGTTTCAAACTTTTTCATTCGTTTTGTTGCTCCGCTGCGTGAACTGAATTTACTTCTAACATCCTGCTCTAGTAGTTTTAAGTCACCATTGTACCTTTCGAGAATGATTTTCATTGCCCAATTTTCGTAATCATCAAAAGTTGTGTCTGGCATATTGGCTGTAGAATTACCGAAAACCTTGTCAAATTGAGCAAGGATAGGGTTTGTATCGGAATTTAGTACACTGAATATTTTGGTATCGGTCAAATTCAGATACTTCATTATCTTTTTAGGCGTGTCTAATGTGATTTCAAATCGAGTTTTTCCTTTGAAATAGTCCATTACTGCTTGTGGTTGTGATAGGCTATTCAAAAAGTCTTTATTGTGGCTGGTATATATTTCTTTTTCTTTATTATATAAGGTGATTGTCTCCGTACAATCTTTGGATTTCACATCTTTTGTAAAAGTGATGCCCTCTTTATCGTAATGTGCCCACTTGAAGCGTCTATAGTTGTTTACTTGCGAATTAAGAACGTCCAGAAGATTATCACTTAGAATAAGGTTTGCGTCATAAGTTACATCTACTGATGTAATTGCCCCATTTAATAAGATACTATCTACGTCAATCTCACAAATATTTAGTTGGTTTATATTGGTTAGACATTCTTTGATAGTATCTCTTGAAATTAAGTCTGGATATTTTTCTTTCAAAATCTTACTGGAAAATTCAAGAGTTAAGGTTTGTTTTATATAACTGACAGCTATATAAAGGTTATAAGGTATATTTATATCATCTTTAGAACTATAAAATATACCTATTTTCTCTCCACTACGTGAATGAAACATTTCATTAAACTTCACTTTAGTATTGAGAAGATATTTATAGTTGGATTTAATTTTAATTCTATCAAAAGTGATTAATCGTTTCGTTTCATATTGCGATGTCATTAAAAAATTAAAGTTATTCTTTTATTCTTGTGGGAAATGTACTCTGTAGGCTACAATTTCCCCCTTTGATAATGGAATATTTCAAAGGATTATGAAAAGAGAGGGGTTATTGCCCCTCTTTTTCTGTTTTATCACTTAGGTTATCATCTGGTTTGACTGGTATAGTCTTCCAGTAATTAGTCATACCTTGTGATATTGCTTGGATATGCGAAGCTGACTTACTTCTACCTCTTAATGATTGACTGATTTTTGCTTTGGTATCATCACCAAGATTGCGATGCATTCTTTTTCCTATATTATCCATACTAATTGATTTTATATTAGATAAATAGTAAAATGAAGTAGGAATGTAAAGAATAGTAGGTTGATTTCATAGAAAAATATATCTGGACCAGAAAATTTCATTCATAGACCCGTTTGTTTTAATCAATCATACCTACTAAAAAGGGGTATTCTGAGAGCCGAGTTACGGTGTTATCTTCTATTTATTAACTAGATAAGAAGTAAATACAAACTCATTTTGAATCTAATATATTATTTACTGTACTTGCCTATTTTCATTATATATTCTACCTCCAATATTGAGGCTTGACTTTCATAACGGTATGAACTCTCGCAGTTCCCAAATCAAATCCAAATCATGTAAGAATTGGTTCGAGAAAAGAACGCTTAGGGGTACGAAGATAAAAGCTAAGTAATTAATAATTCAATACTTAGCTTTTTCTTTTTATCGGAGATGTTCCCAAATTGTTCCCAATCATCCTTATGTATTCCACTAAAGATGGGGCATTTACTTCATGCCATCTATTACTTTTAGTATAGAATCGGGCTTTTCTACCATTCGCAATACAGAATCCGAATCAAATCCCATATATTCTATATAGGTTCGTATTAACTCATAATGCTCTTTAGCATATTTTGTATCTATCGCACGTGTAGCGTTGAAGCAGATAGGTTCATGATGTGCTATTCGGTTACGAAATTCACGGATGGCAGTCAGTTGGTTGTAGATGTCTGTTTGCTTTAAACCATGCGCTTTGTTGGGGAATATTTGAAGAAGTGTTTTTCCTCCTATGCGGTAATTGCGTCTTGTAAACAGATAAGTCCAGAAACCAAATGTAAAGGAAGCTACCATCTTATCATTATTGTACACTCCCATATTTGTATAAGTGCGTTGTATGCGTACTATTTCGGAAGCTTCCTGTTCAAGTAATCCATTGGGTCTTGCTTGGTTGATTATCCAATTATCATCATTGAAGTACTGTTTGTAGTGAGCGTTTATGGCATTACGTAGCATTATCTCAAACATACCGATAACTCCATAAAAACGTTGGCTCAACTTGATGTTATATTGGTATAGGCGCAAGGTTTTGGCTTTTTCATTACCACTTGCTTGTGCGTACTTATTTAATCTTGCCGGGGATAGTACCTGCAAACATTCGTCATATTTCATTTGGTATAAGTTTAAAAACAAGACTTCTCTTGCAAATATAGAAAATAATGTCTATATTTGCAAGCGTAAGACCCTGTTGTCCCTGCTGAACAAGCAAACTTCAGGGTTATTGTTTTTTTATGCACTTATGGCAACGGCAGAACAGCTCCGTTGTTTATGGGCTAAATCCAATTTGCTATCCTTTTCTCCACCAATATATTCAAAGAGGATAGGGAAGAATAATTCTTTCTTGGCGTAAATGCCAAAGTGAAGGAGCCAATCAGCCTTTCTTAGACTTTATGGCAGGGCAGTTGAAGAAATCCTTTCTTTGGAGACTGAAAGGTTCAGTTCTTCTCAGAAGAAAGGGTTCAGTTTTATGTTTTAGAGGCGTGAGAACTTAACTCTCGGCAACAGACATTGAAAGCCAATGACTTATAAAAAATGCCCAATCTTACACCCAAGAATGTAAAGTTGGGTGTTTGTTTATTGAGAGGCAAAAAAAATAGGATACTATATTTGACTATAATATCCTATATTCATTCAATAAATATTTATCGTGGCTAATATTATTCTCCACATATAAACATGTTCTGATAGTTTATCACAAGCCGCTTGAATGACAGTACGAAGTCTGCACCTAAAGAACCGGAAAACAACTGGCTGCTGGATTCCGTATCTTTTATGACTTCCGTGTCATGCAATGTTACAGTGGAACCAGCCACTTCGAAATGGAATTCAGGCAATACCACAACTTTTGTCTGTGATATTCCGCCAAAACCTCCACGGGAAGTAATCTTTTCTGCGAGTCCGTCTATGGCATCGGGGAATGTTTTTGTGAACTTGTTTCCCAAATCAGATTTTACATTTCCGGTATCAAAAATCAAATCGAAAGGTTGTCCATTATAACTGATTCTCACTTGGGGAGTGTTTGACGACAGATACATATTCGATTCTCCGTCTGACGGTTTGTGCGGAAAGACAAACTGTCCGGCTTCATTGTCTATGATTATTTCTTTTGCATCTCTGATAAAATGGTAGCCAAGTACTCCGTCAAATGCAAATACCGAGTCCACTTCATTGTCAGGAGGTGCGACCATAAAAACAGGGTTATGATATACCAGTTCTCCTATTTTTATAGAATCTGCCGTAGCAAGCTTTACAAAACCAATCTCCATTCCTGATACGGGAATCGAATCTGCTACAATCTTCAAATTTGTTTCTTTCGCATACTTTTCTGAAACGAAATTACCAAACGAACAACCCGTATCAAAAATATAGTTCTTCGTTATTCCGTTTACTTCCACTGGTATATAAATATGTTTCCCTCTTCCTACTGTTTCCGCACTCATCGGTACCGTAACATCTCGATTGGGGCGTTCAAGATAAGGCTTTTGTAGATTGGCAAGTGCTTTGCCTACTTTTTCTATAAAAACAAAACTATAAAGAGCTTCAAACGGTGCAGATTGTTTAAGTGCGTTAATCAAATCTTCTCCAATTTTTCCGGCTTGTTCGTACATACCCAAATTCAAAAGATTCATACCTTGTAAAGCTGCCATTCCTATTGAGGTTTCAGCTCCCATTTCATTTTGATGATGTAATAATAGGCTATCAAGGGCAATAGCAGCATTTTCCAATTTGTTGAATCCGATACCCAACTGCGCATCCGCTACGAAATTAAGCATTTTTACGCTTACTGAGTCTTTCAAATTCGGGTATTCTTTTCTTAATTGGAATAAATCGCCGCTGTTCAGGATTTCTCCCATTTTTACATCTGCTTGTGTTTGTGAATAAACAGAATTATACCCGAACAAGAAGGTAATGAGAATGACTGCAAGTCTATTTATAATTTTCATACTAATTGTATAACAATAGATTAAACATAAAGCAAATATAGTATATAAAACACGAAAAAGGAGCTATCAAAGAGATATTTGATTACTCCTCTTTACGTAGTTTGATTAATTTAACAATTACAATTTAAATCCCCTGCTTTTTCTTGGTTCTTCCACCGTTTGTTGCAAACCTTGCCTTAGTTTCTCCCATTGCTCCTTGAACCATTCACCTATTGGCTGTCGGTTTATGCGGACGCGCGGTGCTGCCGGAAGTTATTATGTAATCACCAAGCTTACAGAAGCGGAGATGACATTGCCCCGTCAAGGAGACGGCTGGCAGAACACCTGGGTATTTAAAGCTAAATAGAATAATTATAGAGTGTTTGGATGGGGCTGAGTTCAAAATATATTTTGAGGTACTCAGCCTCATTTGATTTTTAAGTAAAAGACCACGGTGAATAGTACGCGGTTTGATAGGAATTGTTGGCAAAAAACTTGTGAATGCGCTTATGTATTTGAATTGCCATTTGATAAAACAATTGGTGAGAATCTGAGCCCTGATTCTATAAGCTTATAAACAAGCTAATTGCAAAGACTGTTAATGGATTGACGGCTTTGCGATTAGCTTGTTTACGTTTGGATGGCCTGTTATTGGCTATGGATAGAAAGATTATTTCTTTTCGTAGTCGAAATATTCGAAATCTGCATACGCTTTTGAAGCGTCGGAACTGGCGGTGGCATATAGTCCTAACATGATTCCTGTGAAGCCGCCGGCTGTTTCTGTGCTGATATAGCGTGTATTCATCCGGCCTAGTTCCTTGAATGTCTTGCCGTCTGTGGCATACTCGAACATATAGAGTTCATTGTTGCCTCTTACGCGGAGTTGTACTTTCCCTTGGGAGAGAATGATTTCCTTTTCCGTATGAGTCAGTTCGCCCAATTGGTAACGTAGCGATACTGATTGTTTCCCGTTTTCCAACTGTTTGACGAATAGGTCGTAGTGGGATGATTCGAACATGTAGACTGTCAGACCGGCCTCGTCGCCGGCGATGGCTTTTTTCAGTTGCATGGAAGTAGTGGCTGTAAAATCAATATGTTCTTGGCGGCGGCATACGAAGGTGGGACTGCCTTTCCAGTCGTTCAGGCCGATAGGGGTTGCTTTCAGGTGAAGATTGCCGGAAGCAAAGGTGTAGTTCTCCGGATGGTAGTTCCGAAGATAAACCCATTCTGAACCTAATTCCTTGTTCTTGAATTCGGTGCGTACTGGCTTCTTGGCGAAAGGCTGTTGTGGCAGGGTGGAGACACCCATCTTCAAGGCGATGCTTCCGTCTCCGTTCACCACTGGCCAGGCATTCTTGTCCCAACGCACGGGAGCGAGGAACGTTTCGCGTCCCAGCAAATGGTGTGTGCCGCATTGAGGACGGAAAGCAAGGCAGACCATCCACCACGAGCCGTCGGGGGCTTGCACCAAGTCGGCATGACCGGTTCCTTGTATCGGGCTGTCTTGAGCGTTCTTGTTGATGTGGGTTAGGATGGGGTTTGCAGGATTGCTGTCATACGGACCGTCTATATGGCGACTGCGGGCAATCGTCACTTTGTGTCCGTATTCTGTACCACCTTCTGAAATCAGCAGATAATACCAGTCGTCTTTCTTGTAAATGTGCGGCCCTTCAGGGTGCCGTCCACCCGTACCGTTCCAGATGCGTTTGGACTCGTTGAGTTGTTCGCCGGTTTTGGGGTTGATTTCGCACAGATAGATACCTACGCCCGGATTGCTGACAAGGTAACACTTGCCGTCTTCAAAATAGAGGGACGGGTCTATGCCGCCTTGCTTGAGCCATACGGGTTCTGACCATTCGCCACGCGGGTCGGTAGTGTGTACAAGGAAGTTGCCTTTGTCGGACACGTTGGTGGTAATCATGTAGAAGGTGCCGTCGTTGTAGCGGATGGTGGGTGCATAGATTCCTCCCCACGGGCCGGCGTCGTGAAGCGGCAGTTGTGAGGGGCGCGTCAGGCAGTGTCCGATTTGTTCCCAGTTGATGAGGTCTTTGCTGTGGAACAACGGTACGCCCGGAAAATATTGGAAACTACTGTTGACCAGATAAAAGTCATCTCCTGCGCGGCAGACACTCGGGTCAGGATGGAAACCGGGAATAACGGGATTTTGATAACCTTGCCGGTTTTGTGAAAAGCAGGACAGGGTGAGCGCCAGTCCTAAAAGTAACATCATCTTTCTCATAAATGCATTGTATTTTAAATAGTTTATCAGATATATGAATCAGGGTAGTTGAAGGAAATGTTTATACACAAAAATAAAGTATTCTTTCGGTTCAAACAAGCCGGATGTACCCGATGTCATTCAATGATTACTTTTGAACCCTATTCGGAAACAAATGATACCGTTGCAGATAACATGGCATCGGTGTGTTTTTCGCCTTTTCCGCTACTTTTGCTTTCACTGATTTAGCCATTATTTTAATACGTAAAGACATGATGAAGAATATCATTGGAAAATTCCAAACTTGCCTGGTGCTGTCGGCACTGCTTTTCTCTTCATTCGTTGCCGCATGTTCCGGCAATGATGATACTATGACTCCGGAAATAACGATTCCTGCGAACATTCTGATGGATGGAATGACTTTCTCCAAGACCGGAGGAACAAGTACACTGAACATCAAGTCAAACGTGGCATTGGAAGTTACCAGCAGTGCACCGGAGTGGTGCAAGGTTACGACCGAAAGCTCTGCTTCGAGCAGTATTCTGAAGTATACCGTTGCGGCAGAAGCTAATACGGACACGAGCGACCGTGAAGCCAGGGTAACGGTGAAAGCCGGAGGCAGCGAAGTAGGGAGCTTCACTGTGAGGCAGACGGCTGCGGACGGACTAATCATATCCAACTCTACTTCTTTCGACCTGCCTGCTGCGGGAGGAGATGTATCTGTGGTAGTAGAAACCAATGGCGACGTACAAGCCGTTTCCGATGTTTCCTGGATAAAGGCGGTCAATACCCGTGCCATGGAAAGCAAGATTTTCAAGTTTGCCGTCTCTCCCAATCCTCTGGGAGCGCGCGATGGCCATATCATTTTTACTTTGGGTAGCCTGACGGAGACTGTGACCATAAAACAGGCTGCGGGCGAGGTCGGCAATATGGGAAGCGACGCCAGGACACTTGCCTCCAAGATGTATGCAGGTATCAATATCGGCAACACGCTGGAAGCTTGTGATAACAAGAACAAGATAGCGAGCGAAACGTTATGGGGAAATCCTAAAGTGAGCGAGGCATATATCAAAGGGCTGAAGGCATTGGGATTTAATGCGGTACGCATCCCTTGTGCGTGGGATTATTACATTGTGAATCCATCGACCTATGAGATAGATGCTGCATGGCTCGACCGGGTTAGCGAAGTGGTGGGTTACTGTGTAGCCAATGATATGTATGCCATTGTCAATATCCATTGGGATGGCGGTTGGCTCGAAGAGAGTATCATTTATGGTTACAGCAGCGAAATAGATGCCAAGCAGAAAGCTATCTGGACACAGATTGCCAATAAACTGAATGCTTATGACGAGCATCTGCTCTTTGCCGGATGTAATGAACCCGGACAGCAAGATCAGGGGAACGTTGGGACATCGGCCATAGATGCCATTCTGAAATATGAACAGACCTTTATTGATGCCGTGCGTGCCACCGGAGGGAATAATGCGAGCCGTTGCCTGATTGTGCAAGGTCCTTATACCAATATCGACAAGACGGTGAACGACTACACGATGCCCAAGGACGAAGTACCCGACCGTCTGATGGTGGAAGTCCACTTCTATGATCCCTATCAGTTCACCATGATGAACCATGACGAAACCTGGGGTAAGGTATTCCTTTATTGGGGTAAGGACAATCATGTGTCCGGCTCCATTCATAATGCCACCGGTTATGAAGAAGATTATGTGAAGCAGCAATTCCAGAAGATGAAGACGGCCTATGCAGATAAGGGAATTCCTGTGATTGTAGGCGAGTACAGTGCCATGAAGCGGACAAAAGAAGACAAGATAGAGGGTACTTCCGAACTTGCCTATCCCGACATTGACCAGGAAATGCACAACAAGAGCCGCGCCTATTGGAATGAGGTAGTCACCCGAGAGGCGAAAAACCACGGTTGTGTCCCCTTCTATTGGGAAACCGGCGGTGACATGAACCGTGGTACGGGTACGGCGAAGGAGGCTTATGCCATTGAGGGCATCATGAAGGGAGCCGCAGCCGGTAAATACCCTTACTGATTGAGTGGTGGATAGAATAAAAGACAGTTTTCAAAAGTATCATATAAATAGGTTTTATAGGTTACAAGGATTGTTGATATAGTTTTTTTTGATTGGTTATGGAGAAGTATGTCCGCGAGGGATATGCTTCTCCTTCTTTAAAAATCCTTGTCTTTCCTTGCTTTTCTGTTCGTTTTTCACTTCATTTGCAATAAAAATAACTTCCCTTAGCTCTGATAGTATGAAAAGACTGCAACTACTGCTCTTGTGGGTTTGGATAGTATGTTTCTCTGCTGCTTCACACGACTACATGTTTAAACATTTGGAAGTGAAAGACGGACTTTCCAATAATCAGGTTAATGCCATTTATAAAGACTCAAACGGATTCATGTGGTTTGGTACAGCTTCGGGATTGAACCGCTATGATGGTTATGATATAAGGATTTATCGCAGCCAGAAGGATGATGAGAAATCTCTTCCCGATAGTTATGTCGAGGATATACAAGAAGATGCGTCCGGTAATTTGTGGATACGTACAGGAGGCGGGTATGCCATTTACAGTTCGGCTTCCGATGTTTTCAATCGTAATGTGGAAGCCTGGATGTGGAATGTCGGTCTGACCGGAAATCCTTCACTTGTCTATATTGATAAGGAAAAGACTTTCTGGATCTATATTAATGGTAAAGGTGTTTACAGCTATAGAGAGGGACAGAAAAATGCCGTAGCAGTGAAGGGGGGGGCTGAACTGCTTGCGAAAGCCGAAGTGTCCGACATGAAAGAATGCGGCGAAGGAATCCTGCTGGTTCTGAGTAACGGTATCTTGGCTTGTATAGATGAGGAAAAGCAAAATATCAAGTGGACCAATCCGGGTATTGCCGAAGATTGCAGGGAAGTAAAGAATGCTACCTTTGATTTGTTTGTCGACCATAGTGGGCGAGCATGGATATTCAGTGTGGAGGGGATGTGGATTTATAACCTTTCTCAGAAGGTTTGGGAACAGCGTTCTCCCCGAACGGACACCTACAATACTGTACGTGCAGTGGCACAGGATAAATACGGATGTATATGGATAGGCAAGGATCAGGATGGCGTTGAATTGATAGAACCGGCGGGAAGGAAAATCCGTCTGGCGAATGATCCTAATAACGGGCGTACTCTGTCCAACAATACAATAACGGCTCTTTATGAAGATGAGGCCGGTACGATGTGGGTGGGAACCTACAAGAAGGGCGTCTCTTTCTATAATGAAAGTGTCTTCAAGTTCGGCATTGCCGATGTAGGCGACATCAATTGTGTGGAGGACGGAGGCGGTGATATCGTATGGGTGGGGACAAACGACCGCGGGTTGATTCGCTGGAATAGCGTGACAGATGAACGTATGGTTTTTTCGCATACGGCAGATTCCCGCTCTATCTCGAGTGATGTCATAGTCTGCCTTCTTCGGGACAGTAGCGGCAGAGTGTGGGCAGGTACTTTCTGGGGTGGACTGAATTGCTATGATGGGAACCGCTTTATCCATTACCGGTCCCGTAAGGGAGACAGTAACTCACTGGTCTACGACAATGTATGGGCATTGGCAGAAGATGCGGACAAAAATATCTGGATTGGTACGTTGGGGGGAGGATTGCAATGCTTGAATCCTCAGACGGGGATATTTACCACCTATTCTACAGGTAATTCAAACCTTGTGTCGGACTATATCTCATCCCTCTGCATCAGCTGTGACAATAATCTGATTATCGGTACTTCGGTAGGGATGGCTTTCATGGACCTGAGGACTGGCGAGATTACAAATTTTGCAGGTACAAAATCGGGTAAGACCAGACTTTCCAATCAAAATATCAATCAAGTTTACGAAGATAGTCGCGGTTTGCTATGGATAGCCACGCGTGAAGGCTTGAATGTATATGACAGCAAACGGGATGAATTGTACGAAGTGCCTATCAAGCCCAGTTTCTCCAAACTATTGATATTAGGTATTACGGAAGATGAAAACAAAAGTATATGGATTAGCACCGGAGGAGAACTGATAAACGTGGTGTTGTCCGTTGACAGCAAGACGGAGCAGCCCGTGTTCCGTTGCTATATCTATAATGACAAGGACGGTTTGCAGAGTTGTGACTTCAACCAGCGTTCCCTCAAACGACTGCATACGGGCGAGATTGTAGTGGGAGGACTGTATGGACTGAATCGCTTCCAGCCGGGCAACATAAAGTATAACCGCACGTTGCCTAAGGTTATGTTTACTGGTTTCCAGTTGTTCAATGAAGACGTGAAGGTGGGCAAGGAGTATGCAGGACGTGTCATCTTGAAGGAAGCTTTGAATGAAACAGAAGAAGTTGTCTTGGCTTATAAGCAGAATGTGTTCACGGTGCTGTTTGCGTCGGACAATTTCGTGCTGCCCGAAAAGACACGGTATTTCTATAAATTGGAAGGATTTAATGAGAACTGGCTGACGAGTATGTCCGATATGCATCGCGTCACCTATACCAGTTTGGCGCCGGGAACTTATACATTAAGAGTGAAGGCTACAAACAGTGACGGATATGCGGGCACTGAAGAGGCTTCTCTGAAGATTGTCATTCTTCCTCCTTTCTGGATGACTCCGTGGGCATATATCGTTTATGCTCTTCTGGTTGTAGGAGTCATCTTCTTTTCACTTTATGCCGTACAACGAAGGGAACGTAATAGGTTTAAAATCCGCCAGATAGAGGAAGATGCGAAGAAGAGGGAGGAGTTGAGCCAGATGAAATTCCGCTTTTTCACGAATGTCAGCCATGACTTGCGTACACCGCTTACGCTGATTATATCGCCGATGGAAAGTATGATGAAGGAGATTACGGACGAAAAGCTGCATGGCAAGCTACAACTGATGTACCGCAATGCGCAGCGTTTGCTGAATCTGGTCAATCAGTTGCTCGATTTCCGTAAGAATGAGATGGCAGGATTGCATCTTTCCGTGTCCGAGGGGGATATTGTGGCTTATGTGCGCAACATATGTGCTTCTTTCCTGATGCTTTCCGAAAAGAAACATGTGCATCTGACATTTTTTTCGGCTATGGAGTCGCTGAATATGTCATTTGACGAGGATAAAATTGGTAAAGTTGTGATGAATCTTCTATCCAATGCCTTCAAATTTACCCCGGACGGGGGACGTGTGGATGTTGCATTGGAAATGTCGAAGGAGATGTCCGGAAGATTGCTGATAAAGGTATCGGATACCGGTGTCGGTATCAGGGATGAAGACAAGGAGCGGATTTTTGAACGTTTCTATCAGGTGGAGCAGGAAGAACCGGAACTCCAGTCAACGGGTAGTGGTATTGGCTTGAGTCTGGTACGCGACTTTGTGACGCTGCATGAGGGCACGGTGCGCGTTGTTGACAATGCGGGTTCCGGTAGTGTGTTCCTGATTGAGCTTCCTGTTAAACATGTGCATGTAAGTTCTTCCAAGCCTGCACCGCTTGTAGAAGAGGTGGAAGAGCATGAGGAACTCTTGCCGGGTATGGAAGAAGAACCGCTTCCGGATGATTTGTCGGGCGATATGGAGGATAATGAAGATGAAAAAGAAAAGCCGTTGGCCCTGATTGTGGATGATAATGAAGATTTGGTTGCCTTCATGAAAGACAGTCTGAGATTGTATTTCCGTATACAGTCTGCTTCCAATGGGCGGGAGGCTTGGCAGAAGATACCGGAGCTGATGCCGGATATTATTGTCAGCGACGTAATGATGCCCGAGATGGATGGGAATGAACTGTGTCGCTGGGTAAAGACTGATAAACGCACGAGCAACATTCCGATGATATTGCTCACTGCACGGCAAGCTGTGGAAGATAAAGTAGAGGGATTGACTATTGGTGCGGATGATTATGTGACGAAACCTTTCAATGTGGAAATCCTGATTCTGCGTATGCGCAAGCTGATTGACTTGAGCAAGAACCGCAAGACAAAGTCGCTCATCGACCCCGAACCAAGTGAAATAGCCATTACTTCGCTGGACGAAAAACTGGTGGAAAATGCCATCAAATATGTGGAGGTAAACATCGGCCGATGTGATTTGTCCGTAGAAGAGTTGAGCCGGGAATTGGGCATGAGCCGGGTGCATCTTTACAAAAAACTCCTGCAGATAACCGGTAAGACACCCATTGAATTTATCCGTGTCATCCGTCTGAAAAGAGCTGCGCAGATGCTGCGCGAGAGTCAGCAAAATGTATCGGAGATAGCGTATCAGTTAGGCTTTAACAACCCCAAGTATTTCAGCAAATATTTTAAGGATGAATTCGGTGTTTTGCCCTCTGTTTATCAGGAAAGAGAGGGTAAATAACAAAAGATACCCCTTACAGAAACATATTCTCTTTTAGGAGAATCAAAAGTACCCTTTTGTTTCAACATCGGGAGGACTCGTTTTTGAAGGAGACTTTTTATTTTTACATCGGAGAAAATTCACTTTAAAAACAATAATATGAAATTGAAAGACACTTCAGTTTATTTGCTTGCCGGATGGATGCTCACCGCATGTTCCGGAGGCGGATTCCAGAAAACCGGGAACGGTGTTGTTGTGGAAATCAAGCAACAGCAACCGACGGATGTACGTAAAGTAAGATTGGAAGTGATGGGCGAGAAGCTCATTCACGTATCGGCTACTCCTGAGAAGGAATTTTCGAAGGAACAGAGCCTCATTGTTATCCCTCAACAGAGTAAGACTGACTTTAAGGTCGAAGAGCAGGGCGATGAAGTGACTGTCAAGACATCGGAATTATGTGCCATCGTATCCAAGACAACGGGTGAGATACGCTTCACAGATGCCGACGGCAAGCAGATTCTGGCTGAAGACTCTGACGGACGGACTTTTAATCCGGTGGAAGTGGAAGGTACGAAAGGATATACAGTACGTCAGGTATTCCAGTCGGCAGGCAATGATGAGGCTTTCTATGGCTTGGGCCAGCACCAGGCGGATGAGTTCAATTATAAAGCTAAGAATGAGGAATTGTTCCAATATAATACAAAGGTATCTGTACCCTTCATCGTGTCTAATAAGAACTACGGTGTGCTTTGGGACAGCTATTCGCTCTGCCGTTTCGGTGACCCGCGTGACTACTCACAGCTGGGTGATGTCTTCAAACTTTATGATAAAGATGGCAAGGAAGGTGCTTTGACCGGTACATATATTCCGGGTAAGAAAGATGTAGAAACCCTTGTACGTCGTGAGGATTCCCTTTATTTTGAGCATCTGGACCGTGCTGCCCATCTGAACAAAGTGGTTAATTTGCCTGCGGAGTTCCCGTTCGGAGGGGCTGACGTAATTTATGAGGGAGAAATAGAACCGACGGAAAGCGGTTTGTTCCGTTTCATACTTTACTATGCAGGCTATATGAAAGTATATATTGATAATGAGTTGGTGGTTCCCGAACGTTGGCGTACGGCTTGGAATCCTAACAGCTACAAGTTTGCCGTCAATCTGGAAGCGGGCCACCGCGTTCCGCTGAAGATAGAGTGGAAGCCCGATGCCGGTATCTCTTACTGCGGTCTGCGTGCATTAAGTCCGGTGGCTGATGAAGAACAGAACAAACTCTCCTGGTGGGGTGAAATGCAGTCTGAGATAGACTACTATTTCGTTTATGGTGATGATATGGACGATGTGATTAGCGGCTACCGCACATTGACAGGTAAGTCTCAGATTATGCCGAAATGGGCGATGGGTTACTGGCAGAGCCGTGAGAAGTATAATACGCGTGAGGAGGTTCTCTCCACCCTGAAGGAGTTCCGCGAACGTCAGATTCCTATCGACAATATCGTAATCGACTGGCTGCATTGGAAGCAGGATTCTTGGGGAAGTCATGAGTTCGACCTTGAACGTTTCCCCGACCCGAAGGGAATGGTCGACTCCATCCATGCCATGAACGGACGTCTGATGATTTCTGTATGGCCCAAGTTCTATGTTACGACGGAACACTTCAAGGAATTTGACGAAAAAGGCTGGATGTACCAGCAGGCTATTAAAGACAGCATCAAAGACTGGGTAGGTCCCGGCTATCTGGGTTCTTTTTATGATGCTTATGATTCTGATGCACGTAAGCTTTTCTGGAAACAGATGCAGGACCACTACTATCCTTTGGGTGTTGACGCGTGGTGGATGGATGCCAGCGAACCGAATATACGTGACTGTACGGACTTGCAGTACCGCAAGGACCTTTGCGGTCCGACGGCACTCGGCCCTTCTGCCAAGTTCTTCAATGCATACGCGCTGATGAATGCCGAGGCCATCTATGACGGACAGCGTGGCGTGGAACCGGACAAACGCGTCTTCTTGTTGACACGTTCCGGCTTTGCAGGATTGCAGCGCTATTCTACCGCCACCTGGAGTGGTGACATCGCTACCCGCTGGGAAGATATGAAAGCGCAAATCTCCGCCGGCCTGAACTTTGCTGTCAGCGGTATCCCTTATTGGACCATGGACATCGGCGGATTCTGTGTAGAGAACCGTTATGTGGCCGGTCAGATGGAATTCAACAAGACCGGACATGAAAATGCTGATTATAAGGAATGGAGAGAGTTGAATGCCCGTTGGTATCAGTTCGGCGCTTTCTGCCCGTTGTTCCGTGCACACGGCCAGTATCCGTACCGTGAGGTTTGGAACATTGCTCCGGCCGGACATCCGTGCTACAACTCCATCGTTTACTATACGAAGCTGCGTTACAACATGATGCCGTATATCTATTCTTTGGCTGGTATGACTTACTTCAATGATTATACCATCATGCGTCCGCTCGTAATGGACTTCACGGCCGATGCAAACGTCAACGATATAGGCGATCAGTTCATGTTCGGTTCTGCCCTGATGGTGGCTCCGGTTTACGAATACGGTGCACGCAGCCGCGAGGTTTATTTCCCGGCAGGTTGCGGTTGGTATGATTTCTACTCCGGCAAGTATGTGGACGGTGGCCGGAAGCAGACAGTGGATGCTCCGTATGAACGTATTCCGCTCTACGTCTGCGAAGGCGCCATTGTACCTTACGGTCCGGACATGCAATACAGTGATGAAAAACCGGCTTCGGAAATCACACTCTATGTTTATGCGGGCAAGGACGGCGCATTTACGCTCTACGAGGATGAAGGTGTGAACTATAACTACGAGAAGGGACAATATGCCACTATACCGTTTGCCTATAACGATGCTGAGGGCACATTGGTTATCGGCGACCGTACGGGTGACTTCCCCAGCATGCTGAAGGAACGTACTTTCAATGTAGTGAAGGTAAGCAAAGACCAGCCGCAACCGTTCGATTTGAAGGCGAAAGGCACAACGGTGAAGTATGACGGAAATGCACAGACCGTAAAATTATAATCGGAATGATAGACGACGGTGCCAGAGAGAGAAAACCTCCCGGTGCCGGTCTTGTTGTTTCTCGGTGCCGGCCACTTCCCTGCTTCCGAATAGCTGTGAGAGAGGAATAGGCACCCGATAATCTTTTAGATATTTATTACCATGAATAGAATCATATTGTTTTTGGCCATCGGGCTGTTCCTGCTGGCCGGTTGCAATGCTCCTAAAGAGGTAGCCGGTGATGACCGCAGTTTGGATTTTACTGCCGGCTGGGCCTTCCGCTTGGGAGACGATACGGCGGCAGCCCGTCCGGATTATAATGACGCGGACTGGCGGCGGCTGAACTTGCCCCACGATTGGGCCATCGAAGGAGAATTCAGTAAAGACAATCCTTCGGGAACGGGTGGAGGCGCACTGCCCGGTGGCATAGGCTGGTATCGCAAGGCTTTTACTGCCGACAAGGCCGATGAGGGTAAGTGCTATCGCATAGATTTCGATGGTGCCTATATGAATTCCACCGTTTATATCAATGGACATGAATTGGGAACACGTCCTTACGGGTACATCTCGTTTAGTTATGACCTGACTCCTTATATCAAGTGGGGAGAAGAGAATGTGTTGGCTGTCCGTGTAGACAACGCCGAACAACCCAATTCACGTTGGTATTCCGGTTGCGGCATCTACCGTAATGTGTGGTTGACGAAACTGAATCCGGTACATGTGGCACAGTGGGGTACCTACGTGACGGCAGAAGAAGTGTCGAAGAACAGTGCCCGGTTGAAGATACGTACCAGTATACAGTACGATGTAGAGACACAGACGGAAGATTCCGTGCAGCAGGCCGACGGTACATATGTTGTGTTCGATTCGGAAATTATTCCTCTGATTGATGTCGTCCTGCAATCCCGGTTAGTGGATGCCGACGGCAATGTGGTGGGTGAGGCTGTGTCGGAAGCTCAGCTGATGCCTGTCGCTCCGGCAGAAATGGAGCAGGAAATAGAATTGAAGAATCCTAATCTCTGGAGTATTGATGCACCTTATATATATAAGGTAGAAAGCATCCTCAAGAATAAAGAGACCGGTGAGGTACTCGACCGTTATTATACTCCTACCGGCATCCGTACTTTCCGCTTCGATGCACAAAAAGGATTTATCCTGAATGGTAAACAAGTGAAGATAAACGGTGTCTGCATGCATCATGACCTGGGTTGTCTGGGAGCTGCGGTGAATACGCGCGCCATCGAGCGCCAGTTGGAGATTCTGAAAGAAATGGGTTGCAACGGAATCCGTTGTTCCCATAACCCTCCTGCACCGGAGCTGCTCGACCTTTGCGACCGTATGGGCTTCATCGTGATGGACGAGACATTTGATATGTGGCGCAAGAAAAAGACCCGCCACGACTATTCGCGCTATTTCAACGAATGGCACGAACGCGATTTGACTGACCTTATCGTGCGTGACCGCAATCATCCTTCCATCTTCATGTGGAGCATCGGCAACGAAGTGCTGGAGCAGTGGACGGATGCCAAAGCCGACACCTTAAGCCTGGAAGAGGCCAACCTGGTCTTGAACTTCGGTCATAGTGCGGATATGCTGGCAAAGGACGGAGAAATGTCCGTCAACTCATTGCTGACAAAAAAGCTGGCGGATATGGTGAGGGAGCTCGATGCCACACGCCCCGTGACGGCAGGTTGCAACGAGCCGAACCCGAACAATCATCTGTTCCGTTCCGGGGCGCTCGATATTATCGGCTTCAACTACCATGACGACTGGTTTGCAGGTGTTCCCGAGAACTTTCCCGGCAAGCCGTTCATCGTGACGGAAAGTGTTTCCGGCCTGATGACACGCGGTTATTACCGGATGCCGAGTGATTCGATGTTCATCTGGCCCGAACGTTGGGACAAGCCTTTCTATGATGCCTCGTTCTCTTGTTCCTCCTACGATAACTGTCATGTTCCTTGGGGCAACCGTCACGAAGGTACTATGCGTCATGTAAAGAACAACGGCTTTATCAGCGGACAATACGTCTGGACGGGTTTCGATTATATCGGTGAGCCTACTCCTTACGGTTGGCCGGCACGCAGCTCCTACTTTGGCATTATCGACTTGGCAGGCTTCCCGAAGGATGTTTACTACATGTATCAGTCCGAGTGGCGTCCGGACAAGGCGGTGTTGCACCTCTTCCCGCATTGGAACTGGACAGAGGGACAGGATATCGATTTGTGGGCATATTATAATAATGCCGACGAAGTGGAGCTTTTCGTGAATGGAAAGTCGCAGGGGGTGCGTAGCAAGGGAAAGGACGATTTCCACGTCATGTGGCGCGTGAAGTATGAACCGGGTACGGTAAAGGCTGTTTCCCGCAAGGAAGGAAAGACCGTGGCCGAGCAGGAGATTCGGACAGCGGGCGAACCTGCGCAGATTTGTCTCACTCCTGACCGCAGCACCATTCAGGCAGATGGTAAAGACTTGAGTTTCATTACCGTCGAAATCTTGGATAAAGATGGGAATTTGTGTCCGAATGCCGAAAACGATGTGACCTTTGCAGTAGAAGGTGTCGGCTTCATTGCCGGAGTGGACAATGGAAGCTCTATTTCTATGGAGAAGTTCAAGGACAATCATCGCAAGGCTTTCTACGGAAAGTGCCTGGTAGTAGTGCAGAACAACGGTGAACCGGGTGGTGTCAAGGTGACGGCTACGGCTGATGGACTGAAAAAGGCGACGACAACGATTAAAGTTAAATGATAATTTGATGTGCCAATATGCCAATGACTTGCGGCGCGATGGCATAGTATGAGCACAGTGTAGCCAATTAACACATTACCATATTAACCAATTAAGATATGAAGAATAAATTTTTTGTAACCCTATTATTGGCATGCTCCATCAGCACCGTGTCTGCACAAACACCGGTCTATATGGACGATGCACAACCTATTGAAGCACGTGTAAAGGATGCACTCAGCCGGATGACGCTGGAAGAGAAGGTAGCCCTTTGCCATGCGCAGAGTAAATTCAGCAGTGCGGGTGTTCCGCGGCTCGGCATTCCCGAGCTTTGGATGAGCGACGGCCCTCACGGTGTCCGTGCCGAAATCAACTGGAACGACTGGGGATATGCCGGCTGGACCAATGACAGCATTACCGCTTTCCCGGCCTTGACTTGTCTGGCCGCTACCTGGAATCCGGACATGTCTGCCAAGTATGGCAAGGCTATCGGTGAGGAAGCGCGCTATCGTGAAAAGGATGTGTTGCTGGGCCCCGGCGTCAATATCTATCGTACTCCGATGAACGGTCGTAATTTTGAGTATATGGGCGAGGACCCTTATCTGGCCAGTGTAATGTGTGTGCCGTATATACAAGAATTGCAGAAGAACGGAGTGGCAGCTTGTGTCAAGCACTATGCGCTGAACAATCAGGAACTGTGGCGCGGACATATTGATGTGAATCTTAGCGACCGTGCCTTATATGAAATCTATCTGCCTGCGTTCAAGGCTGCTGTAGAAGAGGGAGGCGCATGGAGTATCATGGGCGCTTACAATAAGATTCGCAGCCAGCACGCCTGCCACAACGATTTCACACTGAACAAGATTCTGAAAGACGACTGGAAGTTCGACGGCTGTGTCGTTACCGACTGGGGCGGTGCCCACGACACTTATGAGGCTGCCGTCAACGGTCTGGATATTGAAATGGGTTCTTACACCAACGGCCTGACGTCCGAGAGTGCATTTACCTATAACGATTATTACCTTGCCAACTCTTACCTCCAGATGTTGAAGGATGGCAAAGTGCCGATGTCTACGATAGACGACAAGGCTTCCCGCATTCTCCGTCTGATATTCCGTACGGCCATGAACCGTCAGAAGCCCTATGGCTCGGTAGCTACGGAAGAGCATTATGCCGCTGCCCGCGAGATAGGCAATGAGGGCATTGTGCTGTTGAAGAATGCTCCGGTGGTAAAGAAAGGTGCTCCGTTGCTGCCGATTGATGCAGCTAAGTATCAGAATATCCTGGTGGTGGGCGACAATGCCGTACGCCTGCTGAACCAGGGAGGAGGTTCTTCCGAACTGAAAGTGAAGGATATGGTATCTCCGCTGGATGGCTTGCGTGCCGCTTATGGCGATAAGGTAACCTATGCGAAAGGTTATGCCGCTGGTCGCCCGATGTACGGTCGTGCAGATGAAATCCCGCAGAACGTTGTGGACTCACTCCGTGCCGAAGCTGTGGAAATGGCGAAAAAGGCAGACCTGGTGGTGCTGGTAGGCGGATTGAACAAGAACCACTTCCAAGATTGTGAAGGTGGCGACCGTCTGGAATACGGCTTACCTTTCGGGCAGGACGAACTGGTTGAAGCTTTGCTGGGGGTAAACAAGAACTTGGTTCTGGTGCTTCTCAGTGGTAATGCGGTGGAAATGCCGTGGGTGTCCAGGGTTCCTGCCATTGTGCAAGGCTGGTATTTGGGCTCGATGGGCGGCAAGTCTCTGGCTGACATCCTGAGTGGTGCGGTGAATCCAAGTGGAAAGTTGCCCTTCTCTTTCCCTGCCAAGTTGACGGATTGCGGTGCACATGCTTTTGATGAACTCAGTTATCCGGGCGACAGCATCAAGCAGGAGTACAAGGAAGATATCCTGGTGGGCTATCGTTGGCACGACATCAAGAAGATTCCGGCCCTCTTTCCCTTCGGCCATGGTTTGAGCTATACTACCTTTGCATATGGCAAACCGGTGGTTTCTGCCAAGACCATGACTGCCGACGGTACGCTGACGGTGACAGTTGCCGTGAAGAATACGGGTAGCGTGGCCGGAAAAGAGATTGTACAGCTTTATGTAGGCGATGATAAATGCAGTGTGCTTCGTCCTGTAAAGGAGCTGAAGCATTTTGCAAAGGTTGCTTTGGCGCCGGGCGAGGAGAAGAACGTGACTTTCACCCTTGTTCCGGATGATTTGAAGTTCTACGATGAGGCTTCCGCAGCCTGGAAGTACGAACCGGGCAAGTTCAAGGCATACGTTTGCGCTTCGTCTGCCGATGTCCGTGGTGTGGTTCCGTTTGAAATAAAATAGCCTTATGAAGATATTTGCCACTTTACTTTTACTTGCAGCCCCGTTGCTGCTTCGTGCGGCCGATGCACCTGCCGACAGTTGTAATCATCAGTTGTACTATACGTCGCCTGCCACTATCTGGGAGGAAACTCTTCCTTTGGGCAACGGGCGCTTGGGAATGATGCCCGACGGAGGCATTCTCCGTGAGCACATTGTGTTGAATGAAATATCATTATGGAGCGGAATGGAGGCGGATTATAGCAATCCGGATGCCTCGAAGAGTCTGCCTGCCATCCGGCAACTGTTGTTTGAGGGAAAGAACCGCGAAGCGCAGGAGTTGATGTACAGCAGTTTCGTTCCGAAGAAACAGGAGACTGACGGGAGATATGGAACCTATCAAGTACTGGGTGATTTGGATATAGACTTTACCTACAATTCTTCATTGTCCATTCTCAATTCTCCATTAAACCACTATCGCCGTTGGCTCAACTTGCGCGATGCGGTGGCATATACGGCTTTCAGCCTGGGAGATGTCGATTACCGTCGTGAGTATTTCGTTTCCCGTGACCGTGATGTCATGCTGATTCATCTGGTTGCCGGACGTGAAGGGGCCCTGAACTTCTCCGCCCGCTTGAGCCGTGCGGAACATGGCTCGGTGACTGTCCGAGGGAACACCCTTTTGATGGATGGCATGCTGGAGAGCGGCAAGCCCGGTTTGGACGGTATGAAATACCGCGTGGCCATGCAACTTGTGCAGAACGGTGGTGAATCGTCTGTCTGCCCGGAAAACGGCATCCGCTTGAAGAACGGGCAGGAAGCCTGGCTGATACTTTCTGCTGCTACCTCCTATGCCGCTGCCGGTACCGACTTCCCGGGCGAGCGCTATGCAGAAGTCTGCGACAGCCTGCTCCGTCCTTTCACCGCTCCGGCTAATTCTTCCTCCTCCATATTCCATTCTCAATTATCCGACCATGTCGCTGCCCACCGTTCCCTTTACGACCGTGTTTCCTTGACGCTTCCTGCCATGGCGGATGATACGCTTCCGACGAATGAGCGCATCCTCCGCTTCACACGGCAGGAGTCGCCGGCATTGGCTGCTCTGTATTATAACTACGGACGCTATCTGCTCATCAGCAGTACCCGCCCCGGCAGTCTGCCGCCCAATCTGCAAGGACTCTGGGCGAAGGGAGTATCGACTCCCTGGAACGGAGATTATCATACGAACATCAATATCCAGATGAATCACTGGCCCTTGGAGCAAGCCGGGCTTTCTGAACTCTGTCAACCGTTGACAACGCTGATGGAGCGTCTTGTCCCTTCGGGAGAGGCAAGTGCGCGTACCTTCTATGGCGATGAGGCGGATGGCTGGGTGCTCCACATGATGACTAACGTGTGGAATTATACTGCTCCCGGTGAACATCCCTCTTGGGGAGCCACCAATACCGGTGGTGCCTGGCTGTGTGCCCATTTGTGGGAGCACTATCTGTATACGCAGGATAAGGATTATCTGCGCCGTATCTATCCCGTATTGAAAGGTGCTGCCCGGTTCTTTAGTTCTACCACTGTGCAGGAGCCTTCGCATGGCTGGCTGGTAACTGCCCCCACTTCTTCTCCGGAAAACAGTTTCTATGTGCCGGGCGACAGCGCGACTCCCGTCAGCATTTGTATGGGTCCCACTATGGACGTGCAACTGCTCACCGAGCTTTATGCCAATGTCATTGCCGCCGCCCGCCTGCTGGATTGTGATGCGGACTATGCGGCGAAGCTTGAGGCGGATTTGAAGAAGTTCCCGCCCATGCAAATCAGCAAGGAAGGATACTTGCAGGAATGGCTGGAAGATTATAAGGAAGTGGATGTGCACCACCGCCATGTTTCCCATCTCTACGGTCTGCATCCGGGAAACCAGATTTCGCCGGACGCTACCCCCGAGCTTGCCGAAGCCTGCCGGATGACCTTGAACCGTCGTGGAGACGGGGGTACCGGTTGGAGTCGTGCTTGGAAGATAAACTTCTGGGCTCGTCTGGGCGACGGAAACCGTGCCTGGAAACTCTTCAAGAGTTTGCTGCATCCTGCTGTCAATGCTGCGACGGGAGGTCATGGTAGTGGTACTTTCCCTAATTTGTTCTGTTCGCATCCGCCTTTCCAGATTGATGGCAACTACGGTGGCGCGGCGGGAGTCGGCGAAATGCTGTTGCAAAGCCATGAGGGCTTCATCCATCTGCTTCCTGCCCTGCCGGACAGCTGGACTACCGGCAACTTCCGTGGAATGCGCGTGCGTGGCGGCGCTTCCATGGACTTGGACTGGAAGGATGGACGGGCAACGAGGGCTGTTGTTACCGCTCTTGTTCCGGGTAAATTCACAGTAAAGATGCCCGCAGGTGCTGTCCGTGCCGAGGTGAAGATAGGAGGACGCACGCGTACTTACAAGAAACCGGCATTCTCGCTGGACTTGAACAAGGGAGAAGAAGCGACGGTGTATTTCTTCTGATGATTCGGACAGAAGAATAGAAGATGTTTTAGACAGAAGAACAAAAGAAATAAAGCAAAATATGTTCTTTTGTTCTTCTGTCTAAAAATAGTTCCCCGACAAAATCATCAAGTTATTTGTCTTTCGTGCCCGAATGCCGTACATTTGCAGCGCATGTAGAACAAATATCTTGGATAATTATGAAAGATGGAGTACGTTTCTTCTTCTCGTTTCTCGGCTTGCTGGGAGCGTTGGCAGTTCATGCGCAAGTCAATGAGTTGCCACGTTCCACGCCTGAGGCGGAAGGAGTCCCTTCCAAGGCTGTCACTGCCTTGTTTGACTCCCTGATGGCATTGCCGGGAACAGATATCCACAGCGTGGTGGTGCTGCGTCACGGCAAGGTCATCGGAGAAATCTATCCGGCTCCGTTCGCGCCGGAATATCGCCATACCATGTATTCCTGTTCCAAAACCTTTGTCGGGGCTGCCGTGGGGCTTGCCATTGCGGACAACCGCTTGCGCTTGACAGACCGCGTCGGTGCCTTTTTCCCGGAGCTTCTTCCGGATTCGGTTTCCGCTAATCTGGCTGATATGACTGTCCGCGACCTGCTTACCATGACATCGGGCATTTCTCCCGACTGGAATATGCGTAACCTCACTCCCAACTGGATACGTACTTTCCTTGCCAAACCGGTAAAGACTCCGGGCAGGAAGTTTGAATATGATTCGATGAGTTCCTATATGCTTTCTGCCATCGTACAGAAGGTGACTGGCATGACCTTGCTGGATTATCTGAAACAGAAGCTTTTTACCCCGATGCATATCACGGATGTTGCGTGGGAGATAAGCCCCGAAGGCGTCAATACCGGTGGATGGGGGTTGCATATCCAGAGCGAGTCGTTGGCTAAATTCGGATTGCTGTTGCTGAATCGGGGGATTTGGGAAGGCAAGCAGCTGCTCCCGGCTTCCTGGGTGGAGCAGATGATGACCAGGCAGATAGGAGATTATGGCTATCAGATGTGGCTTTGCGAATATCCGGGTGCTGTACGCGCTGACGGGGCTTTGGGACAATACATTCTGATAGTTCCTGACAAGGATATGGTGGTAGTCATTACCGAATGCACGTTGATAGATGGCCGTCGGCAGCGGCGTCTGGTCTGGAACCGCTTGCTGCCGGAGGCCGGGGAGCAGGCATTAGTGCCCGGCAAGGACTACAGGCGCCTGCAGAAGAAGCAGAGTTCTTGTCAACTGCCGTTGGTGCAGGGAAAGGCGGCTTCCTCCCTTTCGCAGAAATACGCGGGCAAGCGCATCCTGCTCGGAGAGAACAAATACGGATGGCAATCCATCGGACTGCAATTCAAGCAGAAAGAAGTGGTGATGAATGTGGTGGAGAAAGACGGAAAGACCTACGATCTTCCGTTTGGCTATAAGCAATGGCTGAAGGCGGCAAGTGATGGCTATCCTCCGTATTCGGTTGCCGCAAAGGGGCGTTTTAAGGGTATAGAAGGCCCTTTCCAAGTGGCAGGCAGTTATGCGTGGACGTCATCTGATGCTTTGCGGCTGAAAGTACATTATGTCAACTGGATAAGCGCTCTTGGGTTTACGCTCCGGTTTGAGGATAACAAGGTACTCCTGACTGTTACGGAGAACTATTCTTCGGGTGAAGGGGTGACTTTCGAAGGGACATTAGCACATTAAAATAATGAATCGTATTTTGCTTACTCTAAAACGGCCTTTTATATGGCTGTACCGTTTCCGGCACCGTTGCGGCTACGGTGTACATTCTCCTTTTGCCTTTAACCTGATTACGCATGTAATTTATGAAAGTACGGCTTATTATAAATATGAAGAGCTGGTCAAGGCACAGAAGCAACTGGAATTGGAGAAAGACAAACACTGGAAGTACGAATCGAAGAAAGTGAAACGTCTTCTGTTCCGTCTGGTAAATTATGCCCAGCCGGAGACCATCGTGGATGCCGGTACGCTTGCCGCTTCCGCCCTCTATCTGAAAGCGGGGAAGGAGGGAGCGGATTATACTTCGGCTTCCGACCTTTCCGAACTTTTTCTGGAGAGCGGTGTTCCCGTCGATTTCCTTTATTTGCACGACTATCGTCGTCCCGGGTTTGTAGAGGAGGTCTTCCGTATCTGTGCCGCCCGTACCGGAGGAAAGTCTGTCTTTGTGATTGAAGGCATCCGTTACACTCCGCAGATGTTTGCCCTTTGGAAGCGTATGAGGCAGGATGAGCGGGCGGGCATTACGTTCGACCTGTATGACCTGGGTATCATATTCTTTGATAAAACAAAGATAAAACAAGACTACATTGTCAACTTTTGATTATCTTTAGGCGTTTAAAGGTTACAAGCAACTCATAACTTATAACTCAATGAAGATATATACAAAAACCGGAGATAAAGGAACCACCTCTCTTGTAGGCGGAACCCGTGTATCCAAAACGCATATCCGCCTCGAAGCATACGGTACGGTAGATGAACTGAATTCCAATCTGGGTCTTCTTATCACATACCTGCTTGACGGGAAGGATAAAGACTTTTTGCGGCAAGTGCAGGACAGGCTTTTTGCCGTAGGCTCTCATCTGGCCACCGACCGTGAGAAAACGGAGTTGAGAGCGGCAAGTGTCATCAGCCGGGAGCAGGTGGAAATGGTGGAGCGGGAGATAGACCGTTTGGATGCCCTTTTGCCTTCTCTTTCAGCTTTTATTCTTCCCGGCGGAAGCCGCGGCGCGTCAGTCTGTCACGTTTGCCGTACGGTTTGCCGCCGTGCCGAACGTCGGATTCTTGCTTTGGCCGAACAAGTGGAAATATCTTCGGAATTACTGGCTTACGTGAATCGTTTGTCTGATTATTTGTTCGTCCTTTCTCGTAAAATGAATCGAGACGACAAAAAAGATGAAATATTTTGGAATAATAGTTGCATGTGAAATAAATTGTTATACTTTTGCCAAAAAATAAAAGTAGGACTTAATATATACCATTTTAATACTAGAGACTATGTATTGGACATTGGAATTGGCGTCTAAATTGGAAGATGCCCCTTGGCCGGCAACCAAGGATGAATTGATAGATTATGCCATGCGTTCGGGTGCTCCGCTTGAAGTGATTGAGAATCTGCAGGAAATGGAGGATGAAGGCGAGATTTATGAAAGCATAGAAGATATTTGGCCCGATTATCCCAGTAAAGAGGACTTTTTCTTCAACGAGGAGGAATATTGATACGCTTTAAAAGAAAAAACTTACCGGTATGTCTGGTAATATTTTGAAACATAGGAAGAAGTAATTCCAAAACCGATAACTATGGTTGAAGAATTACTTCTTTTTTTAATACCCCCCTATAATAATGATGGATGTACAAGAAGCAACAACACGCCGGTTACCGGATTTGAAGGAAAGGCATCTGCCTGAAAACTGCCGCGAAACCGTAAACACGATTTTGAAGGAGACTTACGGCTACGAACAGTTTCGTAATCTTGAGATTTACGATAACTTGTTCAAAGGAAAAGAGAAACTCTGCATTTCGCAGGGACAGCTGATAGAGAACGTCATACTGGAGGCTGAGAAAGCCTGGAAAGGTGAAGCGCAGGTAGATAATATTTTGTTGACCGCTCCTACCGGTTCCGGAAAATCCTTGTTGTTCCAGCTTCCTGCCATCTATCTGGGGAAGGAGTATAATCTGCTTACAATCGTAGTCTCTCCTTTGAAGGCGTTGATTGTAGACCAGGTGGAAAGTCTGCAAGAGCTGGGGTATACGCGCGTGGCATACGCCTCGTCCGATTTGTCACCGGAACAGAAAAAGGAGGTTTACCGGCAGGTGCGCGAGGGCGAGATTGATTTGTTCTATCTCTCGCCGGAATTGCTTCTTTCTTACGACATCAAGCATTTTGTAGGCGAACGCCGCATCGGTCTGGTGGTGGTCGACGAGGCGCATACGGTAACAACATGGGGCAAGGAGTTCCGCGTGGACTATTGGTTCCTGGGGCGCTACCTGACTGCTTTGAAACAGACGCTCGGCTATGGTTTTCCGTTGTTTGCGTTGACGGCCACGGCCGTCTGGAATCCGAAAGGGGGCAACGATATGATATTCGAGACCATCCGTTCCCTGCAGATGGAGCCTTGCGTGCTTTATGTGGGTACGGTGAAGCGTCGGAATATAGGCTTTGACATCCGTCAGATGGAGATAGAAGCCGGAGAGACATACGACAAGGCAAAGCAACGCGTGATTGCCGCGCGTATCGAAGATTTCCTGGACGGCCATAAGTCATTGCTCTATTATCCTTTTGCCGGTGGCATTGACATGCGGCTGAAGACGTGGGTGAAGCCTGCGGACTGGCGTCTGGTGGCTTCCTATTATGGCAAGAAGGAGAAGGAACAGAAAGCTGCCATTGTGCAGGAGTTCAAGGAAGGAACCAAGAAACTGATTGTGGCCACCAAAGCCTTTGGCATGGGAGTGGACATCAGTGACATAGACCGCGTGTACCATGTAGCGCCATCCAGTACGTTTGTCGACTATATCCAGGAGATAGGGCGTGCCGCGCGTGATGCGGAGATACGCGGCATTGCCGCTACCGACTACCATGAACGTGACTTCTATTATATGAAGCGTCTGCATCAGACGGGGAACATCGCCCAGGAGCAGTTGGTGCTTATCCTGAGAAAGCTCATGGAGGTGTATCGCATGAAAGGGGAGAAGCCGGAAATGATGGTGTCGTTGTCCGATTTCGAGTTTGTGGTGAAGCTGCCGCGTACAAGGAACAAGCTGGAATATGAAGCGGAGCTGGGACAGCTCATCAAGACCGCCTTGCTTTGGCTGGAAGACGATTTGATGCAGCGTCATGGAAAGCATCTGCTTGAAATCAGCCCCAAGAATCTGTTGACCGAAGGATATGTCCAGGACAAGACTGGTGATGTCTTTGCCCGTGAATTCCGGGGCTATCTGACAAAGGTAGAAGGGGAGGACGGGGTTTACGTCGCACGTCTGGAAGCACTTTGGGAAGAGCGTTTCCCGGAGCTTGGCTACAAGGAATTCAAGCAGAAACTGAATAATGGAACGTTGTGGGAAGGTGCTCGTGCCGTGTCCGTAGGCAAGCATGAGGTACTGTTGAAGGAAGATGCCGCTGTCATCCGTGAGCGGATGGATGCCTTGTTCAAGAGCCTGACGGCGATGCTGAAAACAGCATTGATAAAGTCGAAAGGACGTTTTGATGAAGAAGAGCTGCGGGCTGTCTTTGCCGAGCACGGCATGGACGTGCGCTCTGCCAAGCGCTTTATCGGTTCCCTGCTCGAGAGCCGCACGGAGGAAGGCCGTAGTGTAAGCTACATCAGCAGCGTGAAAAAGAAGGATTCCAATGAACTCTCCTTTACCGTGACCAAAGGCTTTGATTTGCTTCTGTCGCGCTATCAGAAACTGTTCGGCCAACGTATAGTGGGCAACAAGGGAAAACGTCTGCTGTTTTATTGCACGCCTTTCTCCGATTTGAACATGCTCCTTAATCTGCTTTCCATGCTCGACTGCCTATCGTTCAGCGTGGAGGGCGGCGGCACGCCTTGCGTATTCGTCCGTTTCAATGACCCCGGAATCCTGCAGGAGCTTGCGTTCGGCGGCGATTACCGCAACCTGATTCTGGACACCAACGAGCAGATATTCCAGGAGCAGATAGACTTGTTCTCCTTCTTCTTCGGGACGGACAAGCTGACGGATGAACAGCGCTGGAACTTTATAGAAGATTATTTTACGGGAACGGGAGTGGACGAATTGAGAAAGAAGTTTGAATAGGGGGGGGATGACACCCTCCCGTCACCTTTTCTGGTACGCCAGCCGTTCGTCTCCATTGGCCAGGAAGATGATGCCGCAATATTGAAATCCGTGCTTCTTCAGTATATGCTGAAGGATGTGATTGTCGCGATGGGTGTCTGCACGCAGATTGGGAATCTGCGCGTAGCACCATTGCAGGCAGGCGTTGGCCACTCCTTTGCTGTGTTCTGTGCTTGCCAGCCGGTGGATGACGCCGTATGGAAGCGTGTCTTCCAGCCATTCGCCTTCGTAGATATGCGAATATGTGGGGTCGTTTCCGCGGATGAAGGCAAAAGTTCCGATGATTTCTCCGTTGTCGTCAATGCACACGTAGCTGTTGCCTTGTTCGATGTCGGTCGCGACGAGTTTGCGGGAGGGATAGTTGCCCGTCCATTGTTTCATGTTCCCGTCTTTTCGCATGATGCGCTTTGCCTGCTCGAAGATGTCCATCAGGAGTTCTGTTTCCGCAGGTCGCGTCTTTCTGATTTCTATCATAAGCTCTTCACGTTCGGGGTGTTATTCCATTATTTTCACCCGGTTTGTCTTCTCCAGCAGGAAGCGGCTCCGGTTCCAGTGGAAAGGCTTGTATTCGTTGTTCTTTTTGAGGATGTTGTGCCGGAATGTCAGTCCGTCCACCGATTTGGCATAGAGGATGGGGGCGTCGAAGGTGTCGAATTCATTCTCTTCGATAAGGATGCTGCCTTCCTTGCCTCCGTGGAAGTATTGCCGCTGTCCCTCCAAATCGGGTATTTCGGGATAGATGGAGATGATGGCGTTGGTGAACTGGAACTGGCTGGTCAGCGCATTGACGAAGCGGTTCTTGCGGATGACGACGTTGCGGCAGGCTCCTGTCTCGTACCATCCGTTGCAATCGCCGCACAGGAGGATGGCTGTTCCCGAAGTATGGTCGAACAGATTGTTTTCTACGATTACCCTTTGCGGAGTACTGAACAAGGCACCCCGTGCCCGGTTGTTGCGGATGATGTTTCCTTTGAATTCCACTTCGGGTGTCCAGGTGAGGTTTTCGATGCCGTAGCCTTCTTGTTCGCAGATTTGCGGGTCGATGGGGTCGCGGAAAGTAATCCTGAACTCGCGTACTCCCGCCGTTTCCTGCCTGTCTGTGGGAGAAATGCCGGTTATCCGGTTGGTTTTCCCTATTATGTCCATGGTGGCGGAACGGATAAACTGGATGCTGTCGCCCGGTTCTCCCCATTCAAATCCCCACGACTGGTCGTGCATGTATCGTCCGACGAGGGTATGGTCGTCAATCCGGTTTACCACCTTCAGGTAAGTGCCGTGCACGTTGATGGCATCGTCCATCATTCCTTCGTATAGGCCGTTGCAGGAGATGATTTTTCCTTTGCAGCCCGAGAAGTGGGTGGCGTCGGCCTGGGTGGTGAAGTAGCGCGGGTCGTCCGCTCCTTTCAGGCAGACGCCGAAAGCATCGAGGGTGATGTTCTCGCACAGTTGGGCAAGCAGTCCCATGCCTTCGGCATAATGCACCTTTATATTCTCGAGCACGGTATTGAGGTTCCGGTGGAGAAAGATGCCGGGAGCGGGGCGGTGCCAGGTGCGCATGGCCACCACGGTGCCCGGTATGAGGCGGCTGTCTTTCCAGTGCGGGGCGGTGAGGGTGCCTGCCGGGGTGGCGGTCACTCCTTTGGTCTGCATGTAGAGGTCGCTGGTGTTGTAGACGATGTGGCGTTTTTCTTCTTCAAAGGCAATGCCCGAAGTGGGGCGTGTACGCCATCCCTCGCCGTAGGCCTCGAACAGCGAGTCCTTGGAGACGCGCCACTTCACCCACGGGGCGGGCATGAACGTGATGCCCTGCCCGGCGTTGTTCTCTGTCACCCGGATCTGGGTGATGTGCGGATTGGCAAAGTCGATACTGAAATTGCGCAGGGTGCAGTGGGCGGAGTGGAGCAGTGCCAATGGGAGCATCCGTCCGTGGAAGATGAGTTCGGCGCCGTTGCCTTCCAGCGTAAAGTGCCTGAAGCCTTCCAGTTCAATCCCCACTTTCTTGGGGTTGGTCTGGTCGTGATTGGAGATGTAGTAGGTGCGGGTGGCGGCACCTGCTTCATGGAAGAAATACTTTCCCTTGGCAAAGCGCAGTACGATGCTGTCTTCCGGACTGCATTCGGCCTTGATGCGGTTGACGACCCGTTGCAGTATGGGGCTGGCATTTTTCCGGCTGTCGGGTTTCAGCCCCATCCGGGCAAGGTCATAGATACGTTCGGCACTGTTCAGTCTGTTCGGGTAGCTCAGGCAGCTTGCCACGACGAGTAAGAGGCATGCTATTTTGTTCAATTTCATTTGTAGTGTATGTTTGGGTTAAGGATTATCGGATATTTTCGGTTTCTTCCGACAAGAGGCGCTGCACGGCTTTGGCTGTTTCCACGCAATCTCCTTCCTTGACGGAAGAGTAGGGGGCATGCTGCAAGGTCCAGGGTTCCTCCAGCGAATAATAGTCTATGTCGGCGGCGGGGTCGTGGTCGGGCAGGAGGTTCAGGCGGTCGAGCCAGGTTTTCCAGCGCAGGTAGTAGAAGTCTTTCAGCAGGCCGTTCCACTCTTTATGGGCATAGTCGTGCAGGCCTCCCCCGTCGGCAGCCTGGCGGTTGCCCCAGGTGGTGACTTGTACCCGGGCGTTCCACTCCAGCCAATCTTTTTCAGCCGGTGTGCCGCCCAGGCGGCGGGCTTGTCCTATCCAGCTGCCTACTTTGAATTCGGGACGGGTGGCAAGCAGGCGGTCTTGCAGCAGAAGTAGCCTGAGGAAACGGTCGGAAGCCTGTCGGAGCAGCGGCTTGTCTTGTGCTTCGTAGGCCGCCCGGATGACTTTGTAAATCAGGCGTCCTTTTTCCGCCACGGCCTGGCGGGTGATGTCAATCAGGTCGTACTCGAAGTTGTTGTTTCCCTTCAACTCTTCGGCTTCTTCCAGCAGCAGGGCGGCGGCGCGAATCACGTCGTGCGGGCGGTAGTAGTCGGACATTTCCGACCACGAGGAAGCCTGATAAGCTTCGAGCGAAGGGCGGGTGCAGAAGATGGATTCGTGTGTGCCTTGCTGGGTAGAGCGCGGAGGGCAATTGTATATGGAGTTTCCCAGCAACACCCACGCCTCCCACAGCCGTGGTGTGCACTTGCCGTAACGGGCGGCTATGTATCCCTTCAGCCACTCGTCCTTGGAGAATGCGGACGACCGCCAGGGCAGTTCGCAAAGCAGCTCGTACATGACGGGATTGTTCTCCGAGCCTTCCATCGTCATTCCTATTCCTTTCAGGCTCTTCCCGAAGGGGCTTCCGGCAGCTTTGTAGTATCCGTCGATCACGTGTTGCATCTTTCCGTGCAGGCCCACGTTGCCGCCATAGTTCAGCAGCATGCAATAGAGCCATCGGTGCCCGTCGAATCCGTTCTTCCGGTACCAGGACGATTCGGGGTCGCCCCATTGCGGACGGCTTTCGGAGTAAAGGTCCAGCACCAGCATGTCTCCTTCCGGCAGGTTGCGTATCATTGCAGACCGCGGATTGGCGCCCCATGCCTGAATCACCCAGGCGGCGTTCCGGCTGTTCTTCTTCATTGCCTGCCAGATGGCTTTTCCGGCGGCGTCCAGGTCCACTCCCGCCACGTTGCCGCCTTCGTGGAACGGGTCCATGCTGTAGAAGTCGGCTTTGCCGAACAGGCGGTTCATCTCTTTGTAATACAAGTCGGCTATCTCCTGGAAACGGGCGTCGGTGGGTTGCAGGAAGGCCGGGCGGTTGTAGCCGCACCACTTGCCCGGGTCGGCCACGTTCACTCCCAGTTTCTCCTTGGCATTGTGGGGGAGCATGCCCGAATATCCCGGCAATACGGGGTGGATGCCATACTCACGCATGCGTTTCAGGATTTTCTTTTGCAGTGCGATGCGGCCTTCATACCATGAGTCGGTGTTCGGTCCGCCCCATCCCTCCAGGTTGTTCATCAGCCACCAGGCCTGGAAGGCGGGACCAGCCACGAACTCGTTAACTTCTTCTTTGGAATATCCCAGCCTGAAAAGTACGTTGCGCCAGACGGCATCTGTGCCCACCAGGGCCAGCGACAGGTTGATGCCGTGCAGTGCCATCCAGTCGAGCTCTTGTTCCCAACGTGCCCAATCCCAAAAAGCCATGGTATAAGAGAAGGTACAATAGTTGAAGTCATAACGATAGGCGGAGGCCGTTTCGTGCCTTTCTCTGTGCAGCACGGGAGGCAGCGCATCGGGAAGCTTGGCAACCATGTTGTTCCACGACAGATGGATGCCTGCATGATACTTCAGGTACCAGTTCAGCCCTACGGCAATGCTGATTGGGTTGTTTCCGCGGATGACTACCTTTTCTCCCTGTTGGTCCAGTTCAAAGAAATCTTCGCCCGCGGTGGATTTCTGTTCTATGACGAACTTGCCCGAAGAGCCCGGCACCACTCTTTCCAGCAGACCTTGAACGGGCGACATGCCCGAAACGGCCGGGAGCAGGCAAAATAATAGTATATAGCATATATAAAATCGTTTTGTAATTGTTTGGCACTTGTTGCGGAGCCTGTTGAGAGGTTCTTTCCGTCCGTTTGTTTTTCTTTTCATAATAGATGTCGTTTAAGGGAGAAATGAATGCTTCGAGCGCAAAGATGGGAAAATTAATGGAAATACAGTGCATGCTTCCTATCTTTTTGCTGGTTATGAGCACGTTTTTTTTCGTTTAAAGGAGTCACGGGAGTATCGGCTTTAACTCCTGAGCCGACTTGTCGGCTGATAACTCCCTTTAACTTCTGAGCCCGAAGGGAGATAACTTCTTCTAACTCCTCTAAATGAACGAGCCGTGCGCTGCTGTCGAACAATTTTTTGTGGATATTGTTCCTTTAGGAGGATTTTGCATATATTTGTCCCATAATATTAAACACAATGAATTATGAAAAAGTTTTTTAGTGCTTTCGTGATAGCCGCGTGCTGTATGTTCATGGCTATGCCCGCACAGGCCCAACTGTTGAAGTGGGGTGTCAAAGGCGGTGTGAATATGACGAAGATTGACTGGGATGGCGGATATAAGGGAAACAAGGACAATTCCGCCGGTTTCTTCATCGGTCCGATGGCCGAATTGACCATCCCCATTGTAGGCCTGGGCATCGACGGTGCCTTGCTCTTCTCCCAGCGCGGCAAGGACGAAGTGAAGCAGACCGGTATGGAAGTACCCGTCAACCTGAAGTATACCATCGGGCTGGGTAGCCTGTTGGGAATCTATGTGGCTGCCGGTCCCGATTTCTTCTTCGATTTCAAGAAGAAAGACAACATCGACCGCAAGAAGTCGCAGGTGGCGCTTAACTTGGGAGCCGGCGTGAAGCTGCTGAAGCATCTCCAGGTCGGGGTTACCTATCAGCTGCCGATGGGCGACTCGTTTACGTGGACGGAGGCCGGTAAGGCTTTTGGTGCCAAGAACAAGACTTGGCAGGTTTCCGCGGCATATCTTTTCTAAGAAAGAGTCTGTGAATGGGTATGATGCACCCGGTTGTTCCGCTATGAAACAGCCGGGTGTATTGTGTAAATAGCCTTACGTATTTCGGCCGGAGCCGTCTTTTTACAAGTGAACGACTACGGTCGTTCGATTGAACAACCCGGGTCGGTCACTTATATGTGGAGTCTGCATGAGCACGCTAATGAATACATCAGCACCACTCTCTTTGCTTCCTTAGATGAAACAGCCCTGAGCATTAGGTGAAGAAGGAAAGAAGTTTCACCGGAAGTGACTGTGGGATAGGGAGAAAGCTTGAAGGGTGAAGCTTGTGAGGAGGTGAAAACCTGTTTTTTGTATCTTAGGGAAGCTGAAAAAGAGAGGCCATCTCAACTTTTATGTTGAGATGGCCTCGCCTTATAAGTGTCCTTCCACTGTTGTGGAAGGTACGTTGTCCGTCAATTAGGGTTTAACGTCTCTGATAACTTCGATTGTGAAGTTGAATGATGTTGTGCCCCAGTCGTGCTTGTAAGATACTGTCACTGTTACAGTCTTGGTATAAACTGTACCGGTCGGGTCAATGGTGCATACAAGTTCATTGTTTTCATTGATATTCCAGCCTTCGGTGTTAGTCGTGAACTTCAGACCGGTAGATGCTGTTTTGGTTCTATACAATTCCTTAGCGTTAGTTGCTTCTACCAACTTCTTGCTTGTTGCGTTGTAGCTAACTACAGTCTGAGCGATATAATCTTCCAGTTTCAGGTTTTTCCATGCAGTTGCAGCGAGTTCCTGGAACTTGATGACTGTACCACTGGCCAAAGTAGGATCGTAATGCTTGCCCAAGTTTGCAGTATTCTTGAAGTCTTGCAGCGGGCTCTTCACTGTCCATGTGTCGGTTCTGTAGAAATTGTCTTTATGAACTTCAGTATCATAAATGTCAATCTTCAGTTCCTTAACCTTGGCTACGTCTACGCTCGGCTCAAACTTAACGGTGTAAGTGCTATTGTCAAATGTAAGCTGATCCTTGTTCATCAGTTCTTTCACATAAGCATTCTGCTTGTTGGGATCCAAATTATACTTGGCAACTGCGTCAGCCGGTTTGATAATGTACATATCAGCGAAGCTGTTAGATTCCAAAGTATATTGGGTCTTGTCAGCATTCCACTTACCGATGATGGTTTGTGCGCTGTATTCTTCTTTGACAGTAGCATCGAAGCTGCGAGTCACGGCAAGGTCATTGATAGTAGTGATGAAGTACTTGTTATCAATTTGGTTGTATACGGCATACGGAGTGTAAATTCCATTGTGCATAATACCACTGCGACTTAGATAGAACGTATTCTTCTCAACCTTAGTCCTAGGACCGATGAACAAGAACAATGAGTCGGTTGCATTGCCCTGAGCTTTCTTGAACCATACGAATGCTTCGCCTGCATTGACAGGAACATTTACAGACCATGTTTCGCTATTAGGACGACTGGTAGGTCTGTCGAATGCTTGATCATATCCAGTCAATTCTTTTGATTCATTGTACACAGCTTTGTACAGAGGCCAAACGCTGCTAGAACCCATGCTAGTCAGAATGTCACGACCACCGATAGCAGTTTCGAATGCACGAACATCCAGCTTCACAATCTGTGTGCTTGTCTTATAGCCCAAATTGAATGTAGCATCGCCCAGCGGAGACAACTGGATAGTCTCAATGCTTTGTTCTACTTCAGGACGTACAGCTTGTACAAGTACATAGTTGTAAATAACCAAATCGTGTACATCCTTAACCTGAGACTTAACAGTAGTAGTAACCTTAACTACGGCATACTCATTGATAGCTGACGGCTGCAACTCTTCCTTAACGGCCAGGATACCTTCTTTGGCAACCTTTTCTGCATCAAAGATACCTTTCTTGACTGTTACACCCCACAAATCCATGTCTGCGTTCTCATCAATCAATTCAAACTTCTGCTCAAATTGAATGCCTGCATCAGCAAGCAGTACACCGTCATTCAAATCCAAGGCAACATCAATGGAGTCATTCAAATTGAATGTTCCTTTATAGTCAAAACTTCCGACTTTGTAAGAATTAACTTTATCGTTTTGAGACATAAATTTGACGTAGTTCCAAGAATTTGGACTCTGCTGCATCCGTTGAGAATTTATAATTTTATCTTCTGCATTTACGCGTACATTATATATATTATGAGAAGAAGCATATTGAGACTTCACATTGAAGTAGTCTGATGCAGAAACATATTGTCCGTACATCTTGACATCCAAAGAAGTAGCATAGCTATTGTCTGTTTCACCGAGATTCAGCGATACATTTCCCCACTTGGTTATTTCTGTTTCCGTAGTCGGGTCAAACCATGTTATACTTCCCCATCCATCAGTATATTTATCCTGAGCATTCTTAAAGTTTACCGGAGTCATCTTCACCCAAATAACACCTTCTTGTTCTTTGTCGAAGTCCCAATCCAAAACATTCAGCTGCGGTTGTTCGGCAGCTCTTGTCTGATATGTATCAGAGAAGAAGAGTTCTGCATCGCTCTTTGAGAATTTAGAAGGATATACTTTGAAAGAAGCCTTTGCAGGAACTGCAGCAAACAAAGTATCCGTTTCATTTGTTCCGTCTTTTTTGGGATAATACAATTGGTAGGCTACAGCGTAGTCATTCTTGTCATCGGCAGCCTGCTTCCTGTATACGATAGTTTGCAAGCCGTTGAAAGCAGAACCTTCCATCAGCAGGGTATACGACTGGCCGTCGATTGTAACCTGCATAGTTCCATCCTTTTCATTGTAGATCATGGACGGAATATTCACATTGTATTTGAATGAAGTTCTATATTCGCCAATGCAGATATAGCCTTCTTCGTCTACCTTCACATAGTTGCCGACAACTTCTTCAACATCTACGTTAGTACCGTCCGCGCCTTTTGCCTTGATTTTCTGACCGGCATCGTTCAATACATACTCATAGGTTTCGCCTTCGTCCACACTGATCATCCAGTAGTTTTCGGCATCCACCTTGAACTTCGGAACGATTGTAGCCCCGGTTTCACCCTTCGGGCCTTGAATACCCTGAAGACCTTGGTCACCTTTCTCGCCTTGAGCACCCTGAGCACCATTCTTGATAGTCAAGGTTTCGCCGCCGGCAAAAGTCAGCAAGTAACCTCCTTCCACAGGAGTGTAGCTTTCAATAAACTTCTTGCCATTGATTGCGGCAAGGATGTCATCAATCTGTTTTTTGTTTGCATCGATTTGCTCTTGCAAGCCATTGATGTCATCATCATAGTCCTTACAAGAAACAAATGTTCCTGCCGAGCCTACCATCAAGGCACTGAACAGAATCACATTTAGAAACTTTTTGTTCATAATTGAAAAACTTTAAATTTATAAATTTAAAAAAATAAAAAGTGAATAATTTCCCATTTCGAATCCCTTTCGCATACTTCTTTTGTTACTAAGTATTCCGTTACTTCGCAGGTAACGGGAACCATATTGAATCAATTATGTGAAAAGAAGTTTAATATAATTGCAATGCCTCTATAATTGTTTATAATATTCCAGGTGATGAAAGATGAAAAGTTACCTATAGGTGAAATTCTGATAATATGATTGAGAAGTAAAATTACGATAAAGAAAAATCAAAATATTTATAGAGCAAAAAAGTCTTAAAGTGCTATTTTGTAAAGCTTTGGCTCAAGGAGAGGTTGTTGAAAGAGAAGTAAGGAAACTCTTCCCTTCAAGAGACGCCTCTTGCGGGAGGAATAAATATGGACACACATAGGCTATTTTATCAATAGAAATAAAAAAAGCTATCCCGAGATTCCATTACTTTTTACAAAAGAAATTACCTTCTCATTTGCCTCATCAATCTTCTTGTCGTTGAAAGGTTTAAGATAGGTTTCAGTAACATTTATCGATGAATGTCCCATCGCTTCGGAAATAATGCCAGGGTGAATCTCACAATAATACGCCATTGTAGCCCATGTGTGGCGGGCGGAATACGAACTAAGGTGTGAAGCCATATTCAGATGTATTTTCAAAGCCGACAACTGATAGTTAAAGCGCCTCAAGGCTGATTGATACTCTTTGTAAGCCGCCTCAGTACCATCCTTGCTATGCAATATGGGAAATAAATAAGGTGAATCCTCGTCTTTATTAGATACCATGCGCACCAGCTGCAAGGCTTCAGGAGGCAGAACTACCCGTAAAATACGTCCGGTCTTTCTTCTTCGATAGGACAATACATTGCCTTGCAGGTCTTTCTTGTGCAAAAAAGCCAAATCGACAAATGGAAGCCCACGCATCATAAACATAAAAACAAATAGCATTTTGGTCATTTGGAGGTTTGAGGAAGGAATCCCTTCGGACAATTCCATTTCTGTGCCGCGAACTAAAGCTCCTATATCCGAAGCTTCCAATGCTCTTTTCTTGTCAGCTTTAGTTCCTGTATATACATGTTCAAACAATCTGGGGGTATATCGGATATACCGTAAATCTACAGCCCGGTTGTAGGCCGAACGGATGGCTTTCATATAAGTGGAAACGGTGTTCCAACTGCAATCACGTTGACGCAGGTGCATCTCAAAACGTTTCAAGACCACTGGATTCAATTTGCGCAGATGTAAATTCTGATGGTTGTTAAACACGGAAAACACATTCAATGTAGATTGGTAAATATGGGCTGTTCCCCATCTCCCATTTTCCCGAAGCTCTCCAATAATAGTTGACAGCATTTCTTGCAAGGTAATCGCTTTCATCTTTAATTTTAATTATACATTCTCTTATTAATAATATGTATAAGCGCAACTCCTCTATAATACAAAACACATATGCAAATGCACTAATAACTGGGGCGAATAACAATCCCATTAACAAAAAAGTGCGCTTAGATGCAGTTTTTTCGATTAATTATAAAAAAACAGTATTATTATTTGCTCATTTATAGAAAAACGCTTATGTTTGCACGGAAAATCCATCCGTTACCTGCGAAGTAACGGAATTTTTTAACAAAAAGCATTGTGGGAAAAGGAATGCCGGAAATGAGAAATTATTC
>NZ_JAMZEE010000002.1:0-188322 GCF_024704895.1 Bacteroides muris (ex Fokt et al. 2023)
ATGGCATATGAAGAGGATAGACCATAATCACTTCATATGCCATCTTATTTTTTAGAGACATTTACTGAATATCCCTAATAAAGGATAAGGGATTAAGGATGGGGTTATGCCTATATTAAAGTCTATGCGACCCCAGTAATCCCTTATCCCTTATCCTTAATCCCTTATTTCTCTTCTTTTTCCGGATACTTCATATTCTCCTCTTTCATTTGTTCCAATACCTCATGCAAGTATTTGGCAGACTCCCATTTAGCCATCGGCAGGTCGTGGAGCAGATAATTACCACAATCTTGCGGAGCGACACCGGGAACTTCACCTTCATATTCGGCAACAAAACGGAAGGTATCTTGCATCAGTGCCAGTATGTCCTGCGGCTTCAAGTCACCCTTCATCAGCAGATAATTACCGGTGAGGCAGCCCATGGGGCCCCAATAGATAATCTTGTCCTGCCACTGCGGGTCGTTGCGCAGGTAGGTGGCGGCAAGATGTTCGATAGTATGCAGAGCACCTTGTCCCAAGGCAGGCTCGCGGTTGGGTTCTTTCATACGGATGTCGAAAGTAGTGACTGTTTCTCCGTTCACTTCATCCTGGCGGGATACGTAAATACCGCGCAACAAGCGGATGTGGTCAATTGTAAAACTGGGAATCTTCTTCATGAGTTATAAGTTATGAGTTATAAATTACCGGGAAGGGTGGAGAGGAAGGTCCATATCGTGAGGAATGAACGCTCTGCCATGGCTCCCCAAAAATCAGCATACTGCGAAGCATGGTCTTCTACTCCGGGCGTGTCGCTAATGATGCGGAAGCTGAGAAAAGGAACATTGTACAGATAGCAAGTCTGGGCAATGGCAGCAGACTCCATATCAACGGCAAGACCGTCAGGAAAACGTTGCTTGATGGTCTCCAGCTCCATACGGTTAGTGATGAACTGGTCGCCGGTGCAGACAAGTCCGCTGTGAATGCGGCTTTCCATTCCGGCTTCATTCAACGCCAAGGCATGTTTCAACAGAGATGGACAGCCCTCGTAAAAGGTGGGGAAACCTTGTACTTGTCCATACTCATTACCGTCGCCGCACCAAACGTCATGATACACCAGACGTTGGCTTGCCACTACATCAGTCACCCTCAGGCAAGCATCAATGCCGCCCGCCACACCGGTACTGACGAGGCAGTCCGGAGAAAAGTGCCGTATCAGTTCCGAGGCTCCTATCGCCGCACTCACCTTACCAATGCCACATTGCGTCAAGATTACATGGTTACCGCCCAATGTACCTTCCACATAGCGGAAACTAACATCGCCCAACGTCTTCTTATCCTGCAAGCGCTCCACCAAACGGCAGTGTTCGTTATCCATTGCACTGATTATCCCTATCGTCATTCTGTCCTAATTTAAGCTTATACATTATCATTAAAGCATGAGGGTATGTCAACATTCTCTTAATACTTTCTTTCAGGCGTGAATTACATAGATTTCACAGATTTAATTTGCTGAATCCACGCCTAAATACGATAACATAATAAAAGTGTTTATATACTTTTGACATCCCCTTTAGTCTTTTTTGGAAAGGCAAAGGTACAACATTCTGCCGACAACGTGACAATAACAATCTGCATTTATGTATCTTTGCCGCAAAAGTGAAGATAGACTGCACCTCAACAGAACTTTTTCATGCAAGCATGAAAGTTCTATATTCGGTTTGCACTATCTTTGCCCCACAATTGATTAATTGATAACTTATAACTTATAACTCATGAAGAAGCTTCTTCCCGACCTTATTGCCATACTGGCATTCGTCCTCCTTTCCTTCGCCTACTTCTTCCCGGCGGATATAGAAAACCGTATTCTCTTTCAGCACGACACAGCTGCGGGAGCAGGGGCAGGACAAGAAGTCAAGGAGTATTACGAACAGACGGGCGAACGCAGCCGTTGGACAAACTCGCTGTTCGGCGGTATGCCCATGTATCAGATAGCCCCTTCGTATGACTCCACCAAGTCACTGCAGTGGGTACAGAAAGCCTACCAACTCTTCCTACCCGACTATGTGTGCCTCACGTTCATACTGATGACTGGCTTCTACATCCTACTACGTGTCTTCGGCATACCGGTCTGGCTGGCCGGACTGGGCGGTATCATGTGGGCATTCTCGTCCTATTTCTTCATCCTGATATCTGCCGGACACATCTGGAAGTTCATCACCCTTGCCTACGTGCCGCCCACCATAGCAGGCATTGTGCTCGCCTATCGTGGGAAACTGCTGTGGGGAGGCATCCTCACCGCCTTGTTCGTGGCCCTGCAAATCACCTCGAACCACGTGCAGATGTCCTATTACTTCTTCTTCGTCATCCTCTTCTTCGTGGGAGCCTACTTCGAGAAAGCATGGCGTACCAAGACACTTCCCCAATTCTTCAAGGCAAGCGCCGTACTGATTGTGGCAGCTCTCGTCGGAATAGCCGTCAACGTATCCAACCTCTATCACACCTATGCTTACAGCAAAGAAACCATGCGCGGCAAAAGCGAACTGGTGCAGACTGGTGACGCCGCCAAGCAAACCAGCAGCGGACTAGACCGCGACTATATCACCCAATGGAGCTACGGCATCGACGAAACTCTGACCTTGCTGGTGCCCAACTTCAAAGGCGGAGCATCCACCGCCCTCAGCCAGAGTGAAATTGCCATGGGCAAGGCAAATCCCATGTACAGCAGTCTGTACAGCTCGCTGACGCAATATTTCGGCACCCAGCCCATGACGTCGGGTCCCGTCTACGTAGGAGCCTTCGTGCTGTTCCTCTTCATTCTGGGATGCTTCATCGTGAAAGGGCCGTTGAAGTGGGCATTGATAGGAGCCACCTTCTTCTCCATCGTCCTGTCCTGGGGCAAGAACTTTATGCCGCTGACGGATTTCTTCATCGATTACGTCCCGTTGTACAATAAGTTCCGTGCCGTGTCCTCCATCCTTGTCATAGCGGAGTTCACGATACCTTTGCTGGCAATCTTTGCCCTAAAACGCCTGCTCGAAGAGCCGGAAATCCTGAAGCAAGAAAAGAAGCCCCTCGGCATCAGCCTGCTGTTCACCGCAGGCATTGCCCTGCTGCTTGCTGTTGCTCCGGGCAGTATTGGCTCCGGCTACGTGCCCGCTCAGGAAGCGCAGATGCTGCAGAATGCCGTCAACCAGCAGATGATACCCGCCAACGAACTCTCCGGTATCCTTGCCAACCTGGAAGAGATGCGTGCCGAACTCGTCAGCAGCGACGCCCTGCGGAGCTTCATCATCATAGGCATCGGTTGCAGCCTGCTCTTGCTCTACGCCAGCGGCAAACTGCGCAGTTCGCTGACCATTGCCGGTATCACCATACTCTGCCTGGCAGATATGTGGGGAGTCAACAAGCGCTATCTGAACGACGCCCAGTTCGTGCCTCATTCCATCCGTACGGAAACCTTCACCAAGACAAATACAGACGAGTTGATACTGCAGGATACCACCTTGGACTATCGTGTATTGAACTTTGCCACCAGCACCTTCGATGACAACAACACCTCCTACTGGCACAAAAGCGTCGGCGGTTATCACCCGGCCAAGCTGCGCCGCTACCAGGAGATGATAGAACATCATATCTCTCCCGAAATGCAGGCGGCCTACAAAGCCATTGCCGCTGCCGGAGGTGAGATGGACAGCGTGGATGCCAATAAATTCCGCATACTGAACATGCTGAACACCAAATACTTCATTTTCCCTGCAGGACAGCAAAGACAAACCGTTCCTATCCTCAACCCGCACGCCTACGGCAATGCATGGTTTGTAAACAAGGTGCAGTATGTAAACAACGCCAACGAAGAGATTGATGCCCTGCACAACATCATGCCCACGGAGACAGCCGTAGTGGACGCCCGCTTCAAGGACATACTGAAAGGCACCACGGAAAGCTATAAAGACAGCCTCTCCAGCATCCGCCTGACAAGCTATGCCCCCAACCGCCTGACGTATGAAACAAACAATGTCCAAGACGGCATTGCCGTATTCTCCGAAGTCTATTATCCGGACGGATGGCACGTAACCGTCGACGGACAACCTGCCGAACTGGCACGCGCCGACTACATCTTGCGCACAATGTATGTTCCTGCCGGACAGCACACCATCGAAATGCGCTTTGACCCCACCAGCCTGCATGTGACGGAAGGCATAGCTTACGGAGCACTGGCACTGCTGGTGATAGGTATCATTGCAGCAGTGCTAGTGGTCAAAAAGAAATACACATAAGAGAAGAAAAACTACCTTTTTCTATCACTCCAGCCAAGCGCGTAACGCGCCATTAAATACAGATTATCTTTTTTCAGAATTCTGTATTCAATGGTGTGTTATGCGCTTTTTTTCTTCAGAATATCGCTGCTTTTCAAGAGAGCAAGTATTCATCGTATAAATCTGCATTGTTTTTACATAATACAAACCACTGTTTATCAAATACATATAACACAACTTTAATTTCAGTAAAAGAAAAAACAAATACAGTAAATCTTTCTTTATATAAAGGTACAATTTTGCATTACCGATTTATAAATCATAAAACGTTAAAAAGATATAAAGAAAATAATAACAAACAGCAAGTACGGAAGCCTTAAAGAATTTCTTAATCAAGAATACACAGAAAAGCACCACATAAGAATTTAAATATTGCAAATATACACAATTCACAATTATTTTAAATCCTAATCTAAATTAAAAAAATGAATTTGAAAAAGTACGTGTTTTTATTGTTACTGGTTCTCTTCTGCCTGCCAATGTCGGCACAAGACGGGAAGGTCACTGTCTCGGGCGAGGTAGTGGATAACCAGGGCGAACCGGTAATTGGTGCCAATGTCCTTGAGGTGGGCACCACGAACGGAGTTATCACCGACCTGGACGGACGCTTCAAGCTGTCGGTCAACTCCAAGTCTGAAATCCAGGTGACCTTCATCGGTTACACACCGCAGACCTTCAAGGCGAATGCCGTTCCGGCAAAAATCATCCTGAAAGAAGACAGCGAGATGTTGCAGGAAGTGGTCGTAGTGGGTTACGGTACGATGAAGAAGTCCGACCTGACCGGTGCCGTTGCCTCCATTAAAGGTACGGACATGGAGAAAGAACAACGCCAGACCATCCAAGACATGCTCCGCACGGGCGTGGCAGGCCTTTCTGTAGGTATGGAGACGGATGCCAAGGGAAACAGCTCCATGCTGATTCGCGGTAAAGGCTCTATTGCTGCCAGCACAGCCCCATTGCTGGTATTGGACGGCGTTATCTTCAGCGGTCAGATGACCGACATCAACCCGAACGACATTGAGCGCGTGGATGTACTGAAAGATGCCAGTTCCACAGCCGTTTACGGTGCGCAAGCTGCCAACGGTGTGGTGCTCATCACCACCAAAAAGGGCGGTGGTGACAAACCCACCATCAGCTTCAACGGAAGCTGGGGATGGAACATGGTACACTCCAGCCCCGAAGTCTACCAAGGACAAGACTTCATCAACTTCCGCCAGGACGTGATGAAAAGCCAGCAGTATGAACAAGCTGCTACGGGCTACTTCGACAACCCTGCCAACATGACCAATACCGAATTGGCCGAATGGATGGGCTCCGATACGGGTAATCCCACGCGCGTATGGCTGACCCGCCTGAGATTGGAAAGTGTGGAAATTGACAACTACATGGCCGGTCGCACCGTAGATTGGAAAGATTTGACGCAGCAGACTGCTTTGCGCCAAGACTATACGCTGAGCGTATCGGGTAAGAAAGGAGAGATGTCCTATTATACCTCCATCAACTACCTTAAGAACGAAAGCAACAATGTAGGCAGCGAATACAGCGCCATCCGTGCCCGTGTAAACCTGCAGAACAAGGTACAGGACTTCCTTACATACGGTGTCAATGCACAGTTCACCTCGCGCAACGAAGGCAAGATGCCGTATGACAGCAATAATACGGCCGAAACTCAAATCAATTCGTATGCCACATGGAGTACGGCACTTTCTCCATACGGCAACGTGTACGACGAAGAAGGAAACCTGACTTACTATCCCAACTCCAACAACAACGCCACCAACCCCCTGCTGAATATGGTCTATACAGATAAAAAGAAAGACTACGAAAACCTGAATGCTTCTCTCTATCTGAAATTTGATTTGCCGCTGGGCTTCTCCTTACAGACCACTTACTCTCCCCGCTTCGAATGGGTGAACTATATGTTCCACAAAAGTGCCGACCACCCCGGTTCGGGTGCACAAGGCGGTCTCGTCAACCGTTGGGCGCAGAAAGACTTCTACTGGCAATGGGACAACATGCTGAAATGGAACAAGAGTTTCGGTAAGCACTCGCTGGACTTCACCGGATTGCTGAACTGGGAGAAGTTCCAACGCTGGAGAACACAAGCCGAAAACGAGGCTTTCCAGCCGAGCGACAACTTAGGCTTCCACGGCATCGAATTCGGTACCGTGCCTAATGTAGGTTCCAATGACATTTACCGCACCGGTGCTGCCATGATGGCACGTCTGCACTATTCGTTTGCCGACCGCTACCTGATTACTGCCACCGTACGCCGCGACGGTTATTCCGCTTTCGGCCAGGAAAATCCGTGGGCTACATTCCCCTCCGTGGCATTGGGATGGGTCTTCACCGAAGAGCCTTTCTTCAAGAATCTGAACGTCAACTGGCTGGACTATGCCAAGCTGCGCCTCTCCTACGGTGAGAACGGTAACCGCTCGGTAGGCGAATATGCTGCCCTGATGCAGCTGCGCGCCATGAAATACCTCTACATCGACCAGAAGACAGGCGAACTGGTAAATGCCAACACCTTCTACTGCAACAGCATGGCCAATCCACACCTGAAATGGGAAAAGACCACATCCTACAACATCGGTCTTGACTTTACTACACTGGGAGGTCGCCTGGGTGGAGGCATCGACATCTACCACAAGAGCACGACAGACCTGCTGAATGACCGCCAGCTGCCTACCATCATAGGTTATCCCAGCGTGAAATCCAACATCGGTGAAGTATGGAACCGCGGTGTGGAACTCTCCCTGCACTCCACCAATATCCAGAACAATGTACTGACCTGGCGCACCACTTTCAACCTCGCCTACAACAAGAACACCATCAAACACCTGTATGGCGTGATGGAAGACGTGAAAGACGAGAACGGCAACGTAATCGGACAGAAAGAAGCCAATGACATTGACAAAGGCTACTTCATCGACCATGCACTGGATGAAGTTTGGAGCTTTAAATTCATAGGCGTATGGCAGGAGAACGAACGCGAAGAGGCCGCCAAGTACGGCCAGATTCCGGGCGACCCGAAAATCTTAGACGCGGACAAGAACTATAAGTACAGCAACGACGACAAAGTGTTCCTTGGCAATACCACTCCGAAGGTACGCTGGAACATGCGCAACGAGTTCACGCTCTTCAAGAACTTCGACATCTCTTTCAGTATGTATTCCTACCTGGGGCACATCAAGAAGCAAAACCGCTTTACCAACAACAACGCCCTGCTGAACACCGTGAACCAGATAAAGTGTGACTACTGGACTGCCGAAAACCCCATCAACGACTATCCGCGTCTGTCTGCCAAAAGCCCCAGCGGTATCACATACTACATCTATAAGAAGGCCTCCTTCATGCGTATCGACAATCTCTCGTTCGGCTACAGCTTCCCCAAGAACCTGCTGAAGCCCGTGAAACTGGAAGCGTTGCGCCTGAACCTGACCGTGAAGAACCTGGGTTACTTCACCGGCTGGCCAGCCTACGACCCCGAACACTCGGATGCCAATACACCGAGAACCGTAACTTTTGGTATTAACATGACATTATAACATATAGATAAACAAAAATATGAAAAGTTTGATTAAACATACATTAGGATACGCCGGCATGCTGGGGGTGATGTTCACCGCCACCGGCTGTTCCGACTGGCTGGACCCCAAGCCGCTCTCTTTCTTTACTCCAGAAAATACGTTCAACACCTACGAGGGACTGAAAACCAGTACCGATATGCTGAACCGCGATGCGCGTTACTTCGACTTCTATCCCACGGCAGGCTCTGCCGACCCCGACATTCTGTCGGAGTACTTCTTCTCCGAGATGGGCGTGAACGGACGTACCGATGCCTCCAACGCTCCGGTAGACCTGACACGTCAAATTACCCCATCGGCCAGCCTGATGGGCAATGCCAGTCAAATCAATAACTACTGGACTTACCTGTACAAGGGCATCAAGGATGCCAACACCATCTTCGACCGTGCCGAAGGCGTAGACATGGACGAAAGAAAAAAAAACGAAGTGCTGGGCCTTGCCGCCTTCCACCGCGCTTACCGCTACTACCGTTTGGTACATCAGTATGGCGATGTGCCTTTCATTGTGCACGAAGTACTGGGGCCGCGCTACGACTTCAACACCACCAAGCGCGAAGCCATCCTGCGCTATCTGAAGAACGACCTCGACACTTACGCTCCGTTCCTCTCCAACGATGTCTACATCGGCCAGGTGACCAAGGCAGCCGCCTACCACCTGCTGACAAAGATAAACCTCGCACTGGGCGAGTTTGAGGATGCCGTAGCCTCTGCCAACGAAGTGATAGGTGACGGCGTTCACCGCCTGATGACCGAACGCTTCGGTGTGGACAAAAACCTGGCAGAGAAAGACGTGGTATGGGACTTGCACCAGCCAGACAACAAGGCGCTGCCCGAAAACAAGGAAGTGCTCTACATCAGCATCGACCGCTACGATGCCGGCAGTGACATGCGCTCGGCAGCCGGCCTGGAAATCAAGCGCCAGATTATTCCTTGGTACTCCGCAGCCAACCAGCTGAAGACACCTGCCGGCGAGAATGGCTTTGCCGACAACAACGAGACGAAGAACCCCTACCTCGTGGAATACGGCCGCGGCCTGAACACGCTCCGCGCCACCTGGTATCACCAGTACATGATTTGGGAAAAAAATACCGAAGGTGAATACGAAGACTATCGCCGCAAGCCGGGCAACTGGATGCACGTCAGCGACCTGAAGTACAACAACCCCGACATGAAGGACAAGAGCTGGTTCGGACAAAACGTCCGCCTGTATGCCGACAACGGCACTATCCTCTCGCCGGACACCATCCGCGCATGGAGCGGCTGGCCCCACTACAAGTCCAACATCCCCGACCAGAAAGCCGGTTGGTGGCGTGGAGGCTGGGCCGACTGGTATGTGTTCCGCTTGGCAGAGACTTACCTGCTGCGTGCCGAAGCCTACGCCTGGATGGGCAAGACCGACCTTGCCGCCCAGGACCTGAACGTGGTGCGTAAGCGCGCCAATGCCCGTCCGCTGGATGCAAGTGAGGTGAACATCAGCCAGATTCTGGACGAACGCGCCCGCGAGTTGTTCTACGAAGAGCCCCGCAAGTGCGAGCTGACCCGCATCGCCTTCCTCTTTGCCAAGACTGGGAAAGCCGACGAGAAGGGCCGCACCTACAGCATGGACAACTTCACACAGAACAACTACTTCTACAACCGCATCATGGACCGTACGGAGTTCTACAACAAAGGCGTGAAGAACAAGACAGGACTGGAATACACGCTCTCTCCGCACCACGTGCTGTGGCCCATTGCCGAAAAGGCCATCGCCACAAACACAGAGGGACACATCAATCAGACTCCGGGCTATGCCGGTTCCAAAAACAATGTGGAGCCGATGGATATTCCTAACCCGTAATACTCTTTAATCTGTCAAGCAGCAAGCAGCGTTACCTCGTACAAGTTACGGCAACGCTGCTTCTGTTTATCTTTCCCTAATCTTATAAACCGAAATAACAAAGAACAAACATCTGCTAAAATCATTCTATTAATCTGCCTGTATTCACGCAAGCAGGAGCACAGAACAAAGTGTTACGCTTGTCCTAATACACCCATCCTCAATCCGTCCCGTGAAATCATAGGGGAATTAAATGTATGGCACGATGACTACCGGATATACCGAAAAGAAGATGAAGAGCACACCTTCTTGCGATATGAAAAGATGATTGCCGCATATCCTACTTCCAAAAAAGGAATACATCGTTTCGGACATCACGAAATATACTTTTGTCATCTTCTCGACATCTTGGTGTGCTCCTTGTCACAAGCTGATTCCGCTGTTGAAGGAACTGTACTCGAAAAAGAACACCGTCATAGAGTTCATATACATATCCATAGACGAGGACAACCGAAAAAAGAACTGGAAAGAGTTGATGGTAAAGGAACAAATCCCCTGACGCTCGCTCAGATGATGGAACAACTGACATTATGCAAATGATTGCACGGATTATTATTATGACATTTTCCGCTTCCACATCTTTCACTTCTTTCTGAAATACCCTATCTATCGGCTTTTCCGGTGAAACCTCTTCCCTTTTCAAGAGACAGCGGTGAAGGATATCTCCGGGAAATATATAGGCAATAGCTGTCCGCTTATGATTACCTCCGCAAGAGAAAGGTATCACCCATCTTGATTACATGTGTTATAAGGAAGAAAATTACGATAACATCAGAAAAGAAGAGCTATTTACAGCAAATCTCTCTGTATAACGGAATGTGACAAGTGTCACAAAATTCAAGAACCTGTTTTAAATTTTCTGCAAACAGGCTCTTAAACAATCTCTTAAGAATCTTTGCAAAGTGCCAGCTAAAGCTTGTCTATATCCTCACTGCCAAGTCCGGTAATATCGGATATTACAGCATTGTCTATTCCTTTAGCCTTCATTTTACGGGCAGTGGCAAAACGTTCCTCTTCTCGCCCTTTCTCCAAGCCCTCTGCAAGCCCTTCCATGCGCCCCTCTGCAAGCCCTTCCATCCGGCCTTCCATTCTGCCTTCCATCCGACCTTCCAACTTCGCCCCGTCCAGTACGTCGTTCTGTATCATCATCGCACTGAGATGCTCGTCATAGGCATGACGCTCTGCAGGAGACATGTTGTAATAAATCAGTTTCTGACGCGCTTCACCCAAGCCCGGAGCCTGGGTATCGGGACGGATACAACCCGTCTTCAGATACTCTATCCACTCCTCCAGAGGAGTGACGGCCACTTTATTGAACTCATTCACGCGAATCAGGAAGTATTCGGGAAAGATAGTGGCGGGAAGTTTATGAACGATGGCGTTCTTTTCTTTCGTGGTGACTTCCAAATGGTCGCCCGTATGAACACCTGTAAAGGTGTTCTGGCCGTGATAAAGGTAATCGTTCCCCTTACCGATGTCGAAGTAGAGGATGCTGACGGAGTAAATCTTCTTCACGGCATAGTAACGCTCGCCCAAGCTGATATGCTCGGTGATGGCTTTGGCAACGCCATAGAGGATGCGCTCCAAGTAGTACAACTCGCGGGTGTTCTGTATCTCCACGATGATGATTTCGCCCTTGCTGTTCAGTGCTTTGATGTCCACACGGTTGAACTTGTCATCTGCGGCCTGCTGGTTGCTCTCGCTCTCAAGCAACTCGATGATGGTAACCTCCTCATCCAAAAGTACGGTGAGGAAGCCTTCGAGCACACCGAAGTTGGCTTTCTGGCGAAGGAGGCGCTTCACCGCCCAGTCAAAACGGATATATCGGTCCGGTTGATTCATATCATACAATTTATTTGGCAGTTGCAAAGATAAGATTTATTTCGGATAACGGTTATGAAAATCAAGGATTTATTCGGAGATATTCGAGGGCGATTTTCTTTTTCATGCCGATTGCCGGCTGCCAACGTTACTGCAATGGAAATGCAAAGCCACTGCAAACAGATTGCAAAGCCACTGCAAACAGATTGCAGAACCACTGCAAAGAGGTTGCAGTACCACTGCAAAACGCTTGCATTCTTTTGCAGCACTTATCAATTGATTCAGAAGTAGTTATATCAAAAGGAAAGATACGTCATCTTTGCCCTCACCTCTTCAGCAGCCTGCGCGTAAAGTAATGCACCGGATACCACACGGAGAGGAAACCTACCACCGATACCGTGGCAAACACCAGCAGCACATCCGTCAGATGTATGCTGACAGGATAGGCATCGACCACGAAATCGCCGCCGCCTCCCAACGAGACGAAGCCGAAACGTTGCTGAAGAAAGCAAAGCAACAGCCCCAGCACGATGCCAGCCAGTGCACCGAATGTGGAAATCAGACGACCCTCAAAGAGGAAGATTTTGGAGATCAGACTGCTGTCAGCACCAAGGTGCCGCAAGGTCTCCACATCCTCGCGCTTGTCCAGAATCAGCATGGACAGGGAGCCTATCACATTGAAGCAAGAGATAGCCAGGATAAAGGTAAGGAAAAGATAGGAGATGAACTTCTCTATTTCCATGATGCGGAACACGTCGGCCTGCTGCTCATAGCGGTTCTGCACGGAGAAGTCGTCGCCCAGAATGCGGGAAATCTCCTTTTTGACTACATCCGCATCGGCCTCCGGCTTCAGCTTCAGTTCTACTGCCGAGACCTCCGTGCCGTAACCGAACAGGCGACGGGCAAAAGCAAGAGAGGTGAGAATATAGCCGGCATCGTATTTCTGCTGGTTGACCACGAACACTGCCCCTGGCGAGAACAGATGGCCGCGGCTGAAGGAAGCGGAAGGATTGGCCAGGTTGACCCGGGCGTTCCGTTTGGGAGCATATATCTGCAAGGGATCGACGAACTGAATCCCAGTGCCCAGTTCGGAGACCAGTTCCACGCCCAAGATGCCGTAATCAACGACCTCGTCGTGCAGGATGAACCTGCCGGTACCATAAAGCAGGCTGTCGATGGAGGTCAGTTGCTCGAAGTTATCGTCTACGCCCTTGATGACTGCCATGGCCTGACGGTCCTTGTACTGCACCATGGCATTCTCTTCCAGCGTCTCCGTCCATACCTCAATCTGGGGCAAGGCACGCAGTTGCCGGAAGACGGCAGAATGCGGGTCGAACACCTTCCCTTCGCGAACCGTGATTTTCAGCTCCGGGTCGAAAGCCGTAAAGAACCCCGCCACCATATCCTGAAAACCGTTGAACACGGAAAGGGTGCACACCAGCGCCAACGTGGCCAGTGCCACTCCGCATACCGAGATAGCGGAGATGATATTGATGGCATGGTGCTTCTTCTTGGAGAAAAGGTATCGCCGGGCTATGAAAAAAGACAGGTTCATGATGAATCAGCCGGTCACCGGACACTCTATTTCAGCAGTTCGTCTATTTTCTCGAGATAATCCAGCGAATCGTCCACAAAGAACTTCAGTTCGGGAATGATGCGGAGCTGGTGGCGCACACGTTTGCCCAGCTCATAGCGGATGGACTTCATATTGGCATTGATGTTCTTTATCATCTCCTCCCCTTTCTCGGAAGGAAAGATGCTGAGGTAAGCACGCGCCACACTCATGTCGGGGCTGATGCGCACGACACTGACCGATACCAGCATGCCGGGCATGGACTTAGTCTGCAACAGGAAAATCTCACTCAGCTCCTTCTGGAGCAAACGGGCTATTTTGTTCTGACGGGTTGTCTCCATACATTGAATTCCTTTATTTCAGGAACAAAGGTACATAAATATATCACTCGAACGCTATGTTTACAGTTTTTTTATGATAGTCAGGCCGTCGCGCAAGGGAAGAATCACCTTTTCCACGCGCTTGTCGTGTGCCACAAGGTCATTGAAGGCCTTGATGCCGATGGTCTGCAAGTCTTTGCCATGAGGATGCTCTTCAAGCACATGCCCGTCCCACAACGTATTGTCGGCTATGATATAGCCTCCATCGGAGAGGCGGGCAAGCACCATCTCATAATACTCTATGTACTTGCGCTTATCCCCGTCGATGAAAGCCAGGTCGAAAGTGAGGTCCAGTTGCGGCACCAACTCCAAGGCATCGCCGATGTAGAACTTGATTTTATCCGCGTAACCGGAATTCTCCAGCCACGGGCGGGTGAAGTCTTCCTGCTCGTCGTTAATCTCGAACGTATGCAGCATCCCGCCCTCCGGCAACCCTTCGGCCATGCACAAGGCAGAGTATCCGCTATAAGTCCCTATCTCCAGCACCTGCCGGGGACGGATCATCCGGACAAACATCTTGAGCATGCGCCCCTGCAAATGCCCGGAAGCCATGCGGGGATATAGCAGCTTGACATGCGTGTCACGATAGAGTGCTTTCAGATAATCGCCCTCATCATCAATGTGCTGCAAAATGTATTCGTCAATCGTCACTTTGTTAATTGATAATGGATGGTTGATGATGGACAGTTGATAATGGACTGCCACTCCGCATGGCACTCATCCATCATCAACTGTCCATTATCAATTATTATAAGTATCTGTTACTATTGGGCAGCACGCTGTCTTCCGCATGCTTCAAGGCATCTTCCACTACGTTGATTTCGAGGAAGGAAGTGCGCGTACCGGCTTTACCGCTGCTCAGATAGCCCACCATGTCGGTAGGCAACAGCTTGCCTTCCTTCAGCAGGCGGCGCAAGGCGGCGAAATAATACTCCTGTCCGTTGGCCAGTTCGGGCATGTAGATGGCCTCCACACCATACGAAAGAGCCAGGTGACGCATGGTCTTTTCCTTGTAGCAAATGGCCAATACCGGATATTTGCCACGGAAAGCAGCAAGGTTACGGGCAGTACGGCCGCTGTAGCTGTCGGTGATGATGGCACGGATTTTCAGTTTGGTGGTAGCCTTTACCGCTTGTTTGGCCAGGAACGCAGTCACATCGTTGCTGTTCTCGTCCAACGGAATACGGATATCATTGTCAGGCAGCTTGTCTTTCTCCGCTTGGGCGGCAATCGTGGTCATTGTCTTCACTGCTTCTACCGGATACTTTCCATAGGCGGTTTCGCCGCTCAACATCAAGGCATCCGTACGATAGTAGATGGCATTGGCAATATCCGTCACCTCCGCACGGGTGGGACGCGGATTGGAAATCATGGTATGAAGCATCTGTGTGGCTACAATCACCGGTTTTTTGGCAAGAATGCACTTGCGGATAAGCACACGCTGGATGCCCGGAATACGTTCCTGCGGAATTTCAATACCGAGGTCACCGCGAGCCACCATCACACCGTCCGCCACTTCCAGGATTTCATCAATATTGTCGACACCTTCCTGATTCTCAATCTTGGCAACAATACGGATGTCGCTATTGTGAGCATCGAGGATGGACTTGATGTCGAGTATATCCTGCTTGTTGCGCACAAAAGAGTGGGCAATGAAATCTATATTCTTCTCAATGGCATAAAGGATATTGGTGCGGTCCTTCTCCGTCAAAGAGGGCAGATTGATGCGGACACCCGGAACGTTGACGCTCTTGCGGCTGCCCAAGACTGCTTCATTCTGTACTTCGCAAAGCAGATAGTCGGGAGTCTTCTCCACAACAATCAACTCCAAATCACCGTCGTCAATTAAGATATGGCCGTCCACATCCAGATCTTTAACAAAGTGAGAATACGAAACAGAAATACATTCACGGGTAGTTTCCTGTTCCGGATTGCCTACCACCTTCACACGGTCGCCTGCCTTGAAAGGAATGGGCTCGGCAAGGACAGTAGTACGGACCTCCGGTCCTTTCGTATCCATCAGGATGGCAATACGGTTGGAAACCGTACGCACATTGTTTATCAACTTCTCAGCACCTTCACGAGCAAGATGTGCAGTATTCATACGTACAACATTCATACCCGCATCGAACAACTGCTTTATAAAATCAACATCACAGCGCTGGTCAGAAATCGTTGCTACAATCTTCGTTTGCTTCAATAACATAATCTATATACCTATTTTATTTAATAATCTTTAGTCAGCTCCCTCAAGTAAACTAATAAACTCCTCTCTGCTGACGAAGTCAGTGAAGAGAGCTTCTTTTAACGCCTCCATGGCCAGACGGTAGGAATTCAGCCCGAAACCGAGAATAACACCCTTGCAAGCGCAGGAAATCATGGACACATGACGAAAAGCCTCGCGGGCATGCACATTAGAGATATGTACCTCAATCACCGGAGAAGTGACCGAACGGATAGCATCTTGCAGGGCGATGGATGTATGTGTGTAAGCACCCGCATTCAAAATGATGCCATCCACATCAAAACCCACCTGCTGAATCTTATCTATCAGCTCTCCCTCAATGTTGGACTGGAAATAGTCAATTTGTACATCCGCATATTTCTTACGGAGCTCAGCCAGATAGTCTTCAAAAGTTACGCTACCGTAAATGGAAGGTTCACGTTTGCCCAAGAGATTTATATTGGGGCCGTTAATAATCTGTATCCTCATAACACAATTTTTTATACCTTTGTCCCTTGAAAAGGGCTTGCTCCGTATCCGGCTGATACTTGCTCCGTAGTCTATAGGTACGGAACAAGTACGAACCGACCGGATACGTAATTACAGCGCAAAGGTAGCAAAAAAGAAATGAAATCAGAAGAAAAGTTCATGAATAAGGAGAAACAGGCACTGATAATCAGAAAGTACTACCAGTATCTAAAATTAGAGAAAGCACTCTCGCCCAATACGGTGAATGCTTATCAAACGGACTTGGATAAGTTGTTGCGTTTTCTGAAAGAAGAGAACATCGCTATCCTTGACACAACGCTGGATGACTTGCAACATTTTGCCTCCGGACTACACGATATCGGCATCCATCCCCGTTCGCAGGCACGCATTCTGTCAGGCATCAAGTCATTCTTTCATTTCCTCGTTGTGTCCGACTATCTGGAGGGAGACCCCAGCGAACTGCTGGAGGGGCCTAAAATCGGATTTCATCTGCCGGAAGTGCTGACGGTGGAAGAGATAGACCGCATCATCTCCGCCATCGACCTAGGCACAAATGAGGGGCAACGCAACCGGGCCATCCTCGAGACTCTATACAGTTGCGGCCTGCGGGTATCGGAACTGTGCAACCTGAAAATCTCCGACTTGTATTTCGACGAAGGCTTCATCAAAGTAGAAGGCAAGGGCAGCAAACAACGCCTTGTACCCATATCGTCCCGTGCCATCAAAGAGATAAGGAACTGGTTTGTGGACCGCAATGGAGGTTGGAAAATCAAAAAGGACTTCGAAGACTACGTATTCCTGGCACGCTGGGGCAAAAATATCTCACGCATCATGGTATTCCACCTTATCAAGGAACTGGCAAAGCAGGCCGGCATCACCAAGAACATCAGTCCGCACACCTTCCGCCATTCCTTTGCCACTCACCTGCTTGAAGGAGGCGCCAACCTGCGCGCCATACAAAGCATGCTGGGCCACGAATCCATCGCTACAACAGAAATTTACACACACATCGACCGGCACAGATTGCGTAGTGAAATCATAGAACACCATCCCCGTAATATAAAGTACCGCAAAGAGCGGGAAATTCATTAAATTATGATAAAATTACCGCGTGAGTTAACAAACTGTAATAGGATTTAATATCTTTGCGTTGTTGTGTCCATGTCTAAATAGCACACTAACATGAAATAGACAAATTTCAATTACAAACAATTAATTTATACCTAAAATGACTAAGAAATTGTATCTGCCGTTTTTAATGGCAATGGTTGTTGCATTAATGACATCGTGCAGCAAAAAGATGGGTGAATTGTCATCAGATTATTTCACCGTGACTCCTCAAGTTTTGGAAGCTGTAGGTGGTAAAGTTCCCGCTACAATCAACGGAAAATTCCCCGAAAAGTACTTCAACAAGAAGGCTGTGGTAGAGGTTACCCCGGTGCTGAAATGGAACGGTGGCGAAGCTAAAGGCCAGTCTGCTGTATTCCAGGGAGAAAAGGTAGAAGGTAATGACCAGACTATCTCTTACAAGATGGGCGGCAGCTACACCATGAAGACATCTTTCGACTATGTACCGGAAATGGCAAAATCCGAACTGTATTTGGAATTCAAGGCTACAGTAGGCAAAAAGACTGTCAATATACCTGCCGTAAAAGTAGCCGACGGTGTAATCTCCACTTCTGAGATGCTGGAACAAACATTGGGCAGCGCTAACCCCGCCAACGGTGACGACGCTTTCCAACGTATCATTAAAGAAAAACATGACGCCAACATCATGTTCTTGATTCAACAAGCCAACGTACGCGCCAGCGAATTGAAGACTGCCAAAGAATTCGGCAAAGAAGTGAAAAACATAGACGAAGCTGAAAACAAGAAAATCAGCAACATCGAAATCTCCGCATACGCTTCTCCCGATGGTGGTGTAGGCTTGAATACCACTCTGGCTGAGAACCGCCAGGACAACACGGCTAAAATCATCAACAGAGATTTGAAGAGAGCAAAAATCAATGCAGCGGTAGACACCAAGTATACAGCTCAGGACTGGGAAGGCTTCCAGGAACTGGTATCCAAATCAAACATCCAAGACAAAGAATTGATTCTCCGCGTTCTTTCCATGTATCAGGATCCCGAACAAAGAGAACAGGAAATCAAGAACATCTCTTCTGTTTATAAGACTTTGGCTGACGAAATCCTGCCGCAACTGCGTCGTTCACGTCTGACTTTGAACTACGAAATCATCGGCAAGTCCGACGAAGAAATCGCCAAACTGGCTGACAGCGATGCCAAACAATTGAACATCGAAGAATTGCTGTATGCTACCACCTTGACTAAAGATGTTGCCAAGCAAGAAGCTATCTTCACAAAAGCTACTCAAATTTACCCTAACGATTTCCGTGCTTACAACAACTTAGGCAAACTGGCTTATCAGGCTGGTGACCTTAACAAGGCAGAAAGCTACTTCAAGAAAGCCCTTTCCATCAAGGATGCTCCTGAAGCAAACATGAACCTCGGTCTGATTGCCTTGACTAAGGGTGACAGAACTACTGCAGAAAGCTACATGAGCAAAGCTTCCGGTTCTAAAGAGCTGAACGAGGCATTGGGTAATCTGTATGTAGCCCAAGGACAGTATGAAAGAGCAGTCAACTCATTCGGTGACACAAAAACCAACAGCGCAGCTTTGGCACAAATCCTGGCTAAGGACTACAACAAGGCTAAGAGCACACTGGCCGGCGTAGAAAAGCCAGACGCTTACACTGACTACCTGAAGGCTGTACTTGGTGCAAGAACCAACAATACATCTATGGTAACCAGCAGTCTGAAGAATGCCATTGCAAAAGAACCGGCTTTGGCTAAGAAAGCTGCTTCTGACCTGGAATTCGCCAAGTACTTCACTGACACGGACTTTATGAATATCATCAAATAATAAAGGTTAGATTAAAAAGAACGTGCCCGGCATAGAAATATGTCGGGCATTTCTTTTTATTCACACCAAAAAGAAGTATTTTCGCGACGAAGTATCAGAAAAAGACCCGGAATGAAGAAAATCTATCTTGCATACCTTCTGCTTATCATATTGTCTGCCTGCGGCGACAAAAACACGAATTCAGTCCACCTAAGTGGTGAAATCAAAGGACTGGGGAATGATACCCTTTATATATATGGTACGGACAAGTTCTATAACCGTATGGACACACTGCTTGTCAAGGATGACAAGTTCTCCGTAACCCTCAGCACCGACACGCTGGCCTCTGCATGGTTGCTATTCAGTGACGGTACAGAGTATCCTCTTTACTTGAACAAAGGAAATAAAATAAAGATAAAAGGTTCTGCTTCCGATATTACTTCATTGGAAATTACGGGGAATGTCTTCAATGAAGAACTGACAGCCTTTCAGAAAGAGTTGAAAGGTTTAAGCACTTCCTCGGAGAAAGCATTGGAGGAAAAAGCAAAGACCTTTATCAACAGCCATCCTGCTTCATTGGCAAGCATCTATCTGCTGGAAAAATATTTCGTGCAAAAACCGCAACCGGACTTCGCCTTAATCAAAGAAATGACAGAACACATGACCGGAGGACTAAAAGACCGCCCGTATGTAGATGAACTGCTTGACCTTATCCAAGAAGAAGAGAAAGTATCTGTCGGGAAAACAATCCCGTACATTCATCTGCCCAATGCGAAAGGTACACAAATCAGCCGCACCAATTTTAAGGACAAATATCTGTTGATACATTTCTGGGCATCCTGGAACCAGCAAAGCATGGAAGCCAACGCTGCCCTGCGCAGGATTTACAAGAAAGAAGAAAAGAACAAGCTATTCGCCCTCTGGGGCATCTCCCTGGACATTGACAAAAAGGAATGGGAAGAAGCAATCAAAAGAGATACCCTGAAGTGGGAACAGAGTTGTGATTTCTCCGGATGGAATACCTCTCCCGTCAAGCAGCTCGCCATACAAGCATTGCCGGCCAATCTGTTTCTTAGCCCTTCCGGAAAAATTGAAGGGAAAAACATGAGCGAGGAAGACATTAAGAAGAAACTGGCAGAAATAGAGCAAAAGGAGAAAGAGAAGGAAAAGACCGGAAAGAGACTCAAAAAACAAAACCGACGGTAGCCCCCACCCTGCCATCATTAACCCCTAATTATTAAAACGTGCTCATAAAAGTTTTTGGAGCGGCTGTTCAAGGTATTGACGCAACCCTCATCACCATTGAAGTCAACAGCTCCAGAGGCTGTATGTTCTATTTAGTCGGCTTGCCGGATTCTGCGGTAAAAGAAAGCCATCAACGCATCATATCTGCTTTGCAGGTCAACGGTTACCGGATGCCGACCAGTAATATCGTCATCAACATGGCACCGGCAGATATCCGAAAAGAAGGCTCTGCTTATGATTTGCCTTTAGCCATCGGCATGCTGGCAGCCAGCGAGGTTATCCGGTCTGATAAACTGGACCGTTATCTGTTGATGGGCGAACTAAGCCTCGACGGTAGCCTGCAACCAATCAAAGGAGCACTCCCCATTGCCATCAAAGCCAGAGAACTGGGCTTTGAAGGAATGATAGTTCCCTGCTCGAACGCACATGAGGCCGCCGTAGTGAATAACTTGAAAGTCTATGGCGTGGAAAATATCAAGGATGTCATTGAATTCTTCAACGGAAAACAAGAATTGGCTCCGACGCAGGTCAATACCCGTGAAGAGTTCTACTCCCAGCAAAGCTCTTTCGAGCTGGACTTTGCGGAAGTAAAGGGGCAGGAAAACGTGAAGCGGGCTCTGGAAGTAGCCGCCGCAGGCAGCCACAATATTCTTCTCATAGGGGCCCCCGGCAGCGGAAAATCCATGCTGGCAAAGCGCCTCCCCTCCATACTTCCTCCCCTATCGTTGGGAGAAAGTCTGGAAACAACCAAAATCCATTCCGTTGCCGGAAAACTTGGCAAGGGCGGCGGACTTATTTCAAAACGCCCGTTCCGCGATCCGCACAATTCCATTTCCACAGTAGCCATGACCGGTGGAGGAAGCTTCCCCCAACCCGGTGAAATCAGCCTGGCACATAATGGAATCCTGTACCTCGACGAATTGCCTGAGTATAACCGCAGCGTTTTGGAGGTTCTCCGCCAACCGCTGGAAGATAGAAAAATTACCGTATCACGCATTCGGTGCAATGTGGAATATCCCGCCAGTTTTATGCTGGTAGCCTCTATGAACCCATGCCCATGCGGCTACTATAACCACCCGACCAAAGCCTGCGTTTGCAGCCCCGGGCAAGTACAGAAGTATCTGAATCGTATATCCGGGCCTTTACTCGACCGCATAGACCTGCAAATCGAAGTCACCCCACTCCCCTTTGAAAAGATGGCGGACACCCGCCCGGGTGAGTCGAGCGCCACGATACGAGAGCGTGTGATATATGCCCGGCAAATTCAAGAAGCCAGATACGCAGACATTCCCGGTGTATATTGCAATGCGCAAATGAACAGCAAGTTGCTGTCTCTCTACGCCCGTCCGGATGAGAAAGGACTTGCCATGCTCAAGAATGCCATGAACCGGCTGAACCTTTCGGCACGTGCCTACGACCGCATATTGAAAGTGGCGCGCACCATCGCCGACTTGGAAGGCAGCGAATTGATACAGCCGGCGCACCTGGCGGAAGCTATCGGTTACAGAAACCTGGACAGGGAAGACTGGGCAGGATAAACCGAGGTACAGCATCAGGACTGCCACCTTTCGAAAATCACGTTTTCTCTATCCGAATGCGTGCATCCACCGCCATCACCTGCTTTTCAGTGGCCAACAGCGGATTGAGGTCCAGTTCCTTGATTTCGGTGGCAAAACGCAACAAGGTAGAAAGCCGCACAATGATTTCTGCAAACTTGTCCTCGTTCACGCCTTTCTGCCCGCGCGTACCTTTAATAATCTTATAGGCACGCAAGGAATGAATCATAGAGTAAGCCTCCTCGTAAGACAAGGGTGCCAGACCGGAAGACACATCTTTCAGCACCTCCACAAAGATGCCTCCCAGACCGCAGAGCACTACATGCCCGAACTTCTCTTCATATTTGGCACCGATAAACAGCTCCGTACCCTTCAGCATGGGTTGCACCATGATGGAATGCGCCGCGGGAATCTGCATCATGCGATCGAACTCCAACGCCAGATGCTGTTCACCCTTGATGTTCAGGACAACGCCTCCCACATCCGATTTGTGTACCGGCCCTACCACCTTGGCCACCACCGGAAAACCTACCCGGCGTGCAAAGGCAAGCACCTCTTCCTTCCGGTCGGACACAAACTCCTCTACCACCGGAATGCCTGCCGAACGAAGCAGCGCCTGCACATGGTGCGGGGCAATGTAACCGTCCTCGGAAATGGAATCAATAATCCGACGTATGCGGGGTACGTCCACTCCAAAGAGCTCGATTTCATTATTGGCAGGCCGCGGGGCGTTCATTATCCGCGAAAGTGCCGTACCCAAAGTCACTTCATCGGCAAAGTTCACATGGCCTTTTGCCAGAAAAGCAGCAACCTCGGCTCCTGCCGTATTGATGGAAGGAAGAATCGGAAAAATCGGCTTCTTACAATGCTGCATCTTCTCATGCAGCACGTCATACATTTCGAACATGGTCACCAGTCCCGGGGTGCCGAAAATAGCCATTACAGCATCAATATTGTCAAACTTCTCCTCACAATACTCCAAACAGAGGCGCAGGTGTTCCGGTGTACCCGTGGCCAGGATATCAATGGGATTTCCCACGGCTGCACCGGGAAAAAGCTTGCTCTTGAGTTCCTCCGCCACCGGCCCTTCCAGTTTCGGGACATTCAGCCCGCCCTTGCTCAACGCATCGGTCAACATCACTCCCGGTCCTCCGGCGTGGGTGATAATGACAAAGTTCTTGCCTTTCAGTTCCGGCAAAGTAAAAATGCACCCCACCGTTGTCAGCTCCTCGCGCGAATAGCAACGCACAATACCTGCCTTACGGAACAAGGCCTCCACCGCCGAATCACTGCTGGCAATGGCTCCCGTATGCGAACTTGCCGCCCGGCTGCCGCTCTCGCTGCTACCCGCCTTGATGGCTGCAATCTTGCAGCCCTTCTTGATGAGCGAAGACGCATGGAACAGCAGGCGGTCGGGGTCACCGATACTTTCAATATAAAGAAGTTTTATGCGGGAATCCGTCTCCGGATTGAATTGTTCGTCCATGTATTGCAGCACTTCCTCCACACCGATTTGCTTGGCATTTCCCACAGACCATACTGAGTTGAATTGCAATCCCTTGGTCACGGCGCTCTCCAGTATGAACACCGCCGTGGCACCGGAACTGGAAATCAGGTCCACCCCTTGCGGATGCAGTTGCGGGATGGGCTGGCTGAATACGCTATGATGCCACGAGTTCATAAAACCGATGCAGTTGGGGCCTATCAGGGAAGCTCCATACCGGTTTACCGTTTCCAGTATACGGTCTTCCAACGCAGCTCCTTCAGGAGTTTCCTCGCCAAAGCCGGCAGAGAGGATGATGAACGCCTTTACCTGCTTCTCCGCGGCAAGTACTTCCACGACATCGGGGCAAAGGACGGCAGGAATGGCAAGGATGGCAAGGTCTGTATCGGGCAGTTCTTTCACGTCGGCAAAAGCGGCAAGGCCCTGCACTTCGGTCTCTTTGGGATTCACAGCACGAAGTTCGCCGGCATATCCGCCGCTAAGCAGATTCTTCAAAATAGCCCCTCCGGGCTTGTGCACGTTATTGGATGCACCCACCACCACGATGCTGGCCGGATGAAGCAATTGGCTTGTTATCATAGTCTGTTCTTACATTAAGTTAGTGATTCATGCACAAATATACATTTTCCATACGTAAAAACAATCGGAAAAGGAAGAAATATGCCTTAGCTCCATACGGCCTTTTCATTGAAGGAAATTGAAGGGAGTTAGAAGGAGTTATCGCCTTTCGGGCTCGGAAGTTAAAGCCGATAGTTATGTTGATGTAGAGCGATACTATCGGCCTAACTCCTTCTGACTCCCTTCAACGAAAGAGCTGTGGCTTCTGCCAGAAAACGGCAATCTTGCCACAGGATATAGGTTACCCGCCTGACAAACACTTGCAATAGAGTTGCAAGATACAGACAATAAACTCCTGAAGTATTCGTTGTAAAAATGATAAAGACAGGCTGCCGGTTCTATCCCAAGCCTTGGGATAGACATCCCCAACTTCGGGACGCATATCCGCAAGCCTGGTTTCACTTTTCTATTGCCGCGCACCCACGGCCCTTTACAGGAATCACTCGTCCATCTCCTCGCGCACGCACCGCACCGGATATGCGCAGGAACGGCGGGCATACTGGTAACCGTAATCGTAAGGGTTCACCAACTCCGGATGGATATGGAAGATGGAAGAAGCATTGTGGTAAGAAGCCGCAGAGGTGTAGTATCCTCCACAGGAATTCACCACGAAGCAACTGCCGTCGCCGGTTCTCCAGCCACAGAGGGGGAAGAATGAAGTCGGACCGCTGCGCCAAGCCTGCATATAGAACGTCATACCATGATGCGCATGCTCACTACCATGGTTCGAATAATTCTGCTGTGTATAAGTGGAGGTGTTCAGCCCTGTACTTGTGAATCCCATCCACGCATCGCTTCGAGGCAATATCCAGCCGGCAGGACAGGGATCGAAAAGGGACTTCTTCGTAGCCCCGTTATTGGCCACTACATTGTTATAGTTGACAGTGGCTTCGTCAAAAGGAACCCCACCCCATAGTTTGTCGTTATGTCCCCAATACCAGTCACCGTCATTGATATAATATGCCGGGTCGTGCGTGCTTCCATTGCCCGGACCGGGTTGTCCGCTACTCTCTCCGCCATTCTGGAACAAGCCGGGAGTGACGGTCGCCATAAACTCCGTAGGATTCTGTATGGAATGTTCTATGTTGCCTGTGTCCGGAGTCACCATGACGGCCCTGAACAGCTCTCCCGTGCCAGCCGTACTGGTCATAGGCAGCAGTTTTGCTTTGCTGTCATATACACTCTGTACATGCGGATAAGCATTCGCATAAAAGGTGACCGGAACCGTTCTTGCCGTTTGCGGGAAGGGGTCCTTCCGGCCCCACTGGTAATACATGCCGAAGGTACCTATATTGCCCACATCGGTGCTCACCGCTCCCAGGTTGCAGGACATGAAACTGTATCCCGGAACACGCTTACCGGTATTGATGCCGCTGCTGTTCCAGCTGTATGTGGTGTACTTCACCGCATGCGACAGCTGTGCCGGAGCTTCATTGTTCACCCAGATGTGCCATGACCAGATGATGACACCTTTGGCATTGCGCGCCGCAATTACGGCATTGCCGTTAATGCCACCGCTCCTTACACACACTTTCTGCTCTGTCTCGTCAAAGAAAACCCGGTCTTTTTTCGAATTGTCACCGATGGGAAAGTGCGTCCCGTCACCGGTCTGCCACAAAATGTCCACATCATGGAGGGCCTTGTCCGGATTGTTCTTGTCCACATAATCGGTATATTTCCAGCCACCTCCGGTCTCGGTACGTGTATAAGGGTCGAACATGATGAAAGCGTTGTGCTTCATCACGTAGCAGTTGGCGGGTGCTGCCACCACGCGGTTGTCCGTCTTGATAGAGGTGAGGCTGAGCTTCACGTTGTAGTTATGATTCCGCTTCACGTCAAAGTTGTCCACGGTGTTCATGCCCGGATAGATGGTATATATATAGTTGCTGCCATCGGCCTCGGAAGAAACGTAGAGCTGAAGGTGCAAGGCGTTGGCAGGCGCGTTCCTGTTCTTGTTCTCGGGGTCGGTGTTCTTGTTACTACCCTGCATGTTCTCGGGCATGTACCAGACATAATCCACATCCGCTGCCGGCGACTTGATGGTATAGTCCACCACCGAATCGAGTTTCTGGGGATATATCGTACCCGCTGCCGGTGCCACGGCGCGAAAACCGGCGGGAATATTCTTCACCTCTGCACGAGTGATTTTCAGTGCATTTGCCTCCTCATTCTTGACAATACGGAAGGTAATCTTGGCCAGCATCCGTACCAAGGAGATTTCGAAATTGTTCGTGTGCCCGGGAAGGATGTTGAGCGTGGCACTGCCCAGCATCAGCATGTTGGTGCCATCCTCATCGTGCAGGTCGTCTTTCCCGAAACTGAACATCAGCTCCGAGAAGCGTTCCTCAGTGGCCAGACTGTCACTCACGAAGCCTTTGTCATCGTTCAGGTTGGCCAGCACATACACCTTACTCGAAGTAGCCGGACGAAGCATTATCTTCACATCGTCAAGGTCATCGGGCTCATAATAGCGGGGCAAGGCGATGAGTTTGCCCTTGGAGTCGTACTGGAATACCCAGATGTTATCCACCGCCTTCTCCTTGGCCTCATCCAATACACGTGTCGATGCGGTTCCGTCGTCCGGCAGCCTGCCTATCACACGGGCAGGACGCACCGATAACGACAACGACACCTCTTCCATTCCGGCCTCTCCGGCCTCGTGAGTTCCGGGGCCGATGACATCATCGGCACATGCCCATAGTATGCATAACAAGCATACGTTCAATATATAATTAACTGGTTTCATAAGTAGTTCATCAGAATTCAGAAAATAAACGCTTCATCATCCCACACACAGGAAGACATATCATCCGCCTATGACAAAATCGTTGTTCACGTTCTGCCACTCGGCGACGGTCAGTTTCCCTTTCTCGTCAAGCACAAACGTCACAAGCATCCTATAAAGATGCCCTGCACGCATTTCGCTGTCGTCGTCTTCCTGGTTTCGCACGTAAAGCTTATAGGTCTCCGCGCCTACATTGCCTTTCAGCTTCACATTCATCTCCACATACATATTCTTCGACGGATAGGAATAGGCTGTACACACCGCCGAGTGCTTTGACAAATCAATACCCTCACCGTTGTAATGCGGCTCGTCTCCACCCGAGAACACAGCGCTGTTATCGGGCGTGGAACATGCCAAATTGCCCTTCTTTGCTTCCGCATTCTTGTTGCCGTTCAGCAACACGGACGTCTGCACATCCACCAGCTTTACTCCGGTGATGACAACATCTTTCGTCAGCAGAGGAGCGACACACTGTACATACAGTTCCAGACGGGAAACCACCGCTGATGTTTCAACTTCCACCTTTAGCGGCGTGTCAGACGCCGAGGTGCTCTGCCGTACGTCGGTGCACGTCTCCCCCCACAACAGCACTTGCCCGCTCGTCCGTATGTAGTCCAAGTCGTCGGAGCCTACCACCACGCCTTTCAACTTTTCGTAGCGATAGGGGCTGGTCCATGACGTAACCGTTTCGTCACCGGTTTCAGCAATCGTGTCGGGTGTTTCCTCCGAAGCAGCCCCCACCTGTCTCACCAGTTTCTTTTTCAGCTCTTCACGGGGATTTCCCACAACGACAAAAGTCTTTTTCCCCTCGCGCAACTTGAATGCCACCATAGTGGAAGTGGCATCGAACGTAGCACATCCTTCCAAAATCCCGTCTGCATTGTAAGCAAATACAATGCCCTGCTGCAAAGTCGGTGAAAGTCGGTCTCCGTCCGTCTCTCCCGCCCGAGTATGCACTGCCACAGCGACAAGAGGGTCGGCAGAATCAATGCCATCCCCACGTTCACAAGCAACGGCCATCATCCCCCAGACAACAAGCAGCACCGTCCGGGTCATTATTCCAACTATCTGTTTCATATTTTTATTCCGTCAGGCAGGGAAGATGCTGTCTTCTTCCCACACCGGCAATTTTATGGTTACATTCGTGCCCGATATGCTTATCAGCATCTCTATCACGATTTCTTCTTTTCCTGCAAGGTGGATGCCATGTTCTGCCATGTACTTCTGCAAGCTGACTTCCGCCAGTTTCTTACCGCTTTTGCAATCGAACACCATCACTACGGCCGGAGTGTCCTCCCCGAAAAGAGGCAACTCGCACACTCCCCCATACATATTCCGCTCCGGAAAGGCATCCATGGAGGGCATGAACAGTGTCTCTTCACCTGCCGCCTCACCCTCAAAGCTCATCTCGGCCGGAAACATCCCCGCCTTCACCTCATAGGGACAATCCGTATCTTGCACCACGGTCTGTCCTGCGAAAACAATATAAGGTTTGAAGGTAATATGCGCAGCATGGAAGCGAAGTACAGTCTCTTTTCTGCCATCCACATCGGCAAGAGTGAAAGCGGTACTTCCCAGATAAAGCGGGTCGTTGCTGCCGGGCAAAGAACCGCTTGCCACCTCCCGGTTGCAGACACGGGCACCGGCAAGCGTTTCGGTGGCAGAAGCCATGTTCTGCCTGCCTATGTTTCCCCAACACACCACCTGATAGGTACCTGCCCGAGGCAGGCGCAACTTGAATCCTTGGAAATGTTCCAGATTCTTCTTGTCCAGTCGCGAAGCAATCACCAGACTCCCCTGCTCGTCATAAATGTAATAGTCTACGGCGGATATATACTCTGCAAAACAGTCTTCCGCACCGTCGGCCATGTATTCAAACCTGACGACCGCATTGTTGCAGCCACCCACCTCCACCTCGGTGAGGCAGGAAACACATCCCAAGGCCAAGGAGAGAAAAGACAACAAGAATTGCAATATTCTTTTCATAAGCACCTGAACCGTTGCCTTTTACAATGCAGGATAAATATTATCAATCTTCCAAGGAGCAACACTCACCGTAACCTTGACACTTACGTCCGTCGGCATAATCTTGTCTGAGAGGTTGGTAGTTCCAAACTTGATTTCATCTATCTTGTAGATATGTCCATTGTAGAAGTTCACAGCGTCCGCATGGGCCGAATGGCTTCTCACGAACCGGTTAAGATTGATATAACGTACCCCTTCCAGTTTTTTCTCTTCCCAGCTGTTGGTGGTCTCGTCATAAAGTTTCACTGTCATCCCGGACAGTTTCAAGAGAAGGTGAACACCCAGATGGCCTTTATAAGGTTCCACACCTTCGGCAGGCTCTTCAATGGCAAAGAACGGATAAGCCCACTTCTTGCTCTGAGTGGCCTCAGGATAGAAAGAATAAACATTGTGGCCGTCCTCTGTCTGTTCCTGCACCTTGCTAAACTCAATGCAATCGGCCATCCAGCCATATCGGGTATAAAAGGTTTTCAACTCAGCTTCCACATCACTGGTCGCATAATCCGGAGATACCCAGTCAGACTCGACGCACTGCTGATTCAAAGGCATTTTCTCATAGAATCCGGCCACATAAACACCGTCCAGTTTGTAATCAAGGATGGTCTGGTCGGTCGTAATCTTGCCTATCTCCAGACGGGCGCAGAGGGGAGACAAAGTTACCGTGGCTTCCTTCATGCCTGCACCTCCATCTGTCAACCCCTCTATGCCGGCAAGTGCCACATGATTCATGTTGTCTGCGTGCTGGTTGCCCAGAGAGATTTTCTTGAGGTGTATGTCGGATATGAAAGGAAGGTCTCCACTATGAATATCCTTGTCGTTCAATTCATCACTGGTCACATTACCCACGATATAGACCTTGGACACATCTCCTGAGATACCCGTGAACGTATGTCCCTCTTGTATCTGCTTCAACGACAGCTTGTGTCCTTCATCATCCACATCTTCCTCATTGCTCACAATGCTGTAATGGGTTCTCACCTGTCCTTTTGGGGTAAGGAAAAACAGATAGCCACTCTGAAACTCCACAGCGCTCTCTGTCTTATCATTCTTTTCGTCTTCTATCATACGTACCTTAGGCACTTGTACGTTTTCAATTCTCACAAATACTTTTTGACCCGACTTGCCACCCTCGGGCAATACTCCTTCTTCTTCTGAACGAGTACACGCTGCACAACACAGCATCATTACCGCCAAAACGGAATAAAAAATTCTTTTCATATCTAAAAAACTAATTGATTTTGTTTCTATCGCAAAGTCTTCACCGGAACACGAAAACAAGTGTGATACATCAGAACCGATAAAGCAGATTCAGGCAGAACCCCGTCAACACAAACTCATCCCTCTTGAACTTACGGCACAGACATCTGTCGCCTTTTTCGTTCAACACATACTTCTTCACATCGGAATGACGATAACCTGCACGCACATTCAACTCTACAGCAAGCCCTTTCCAGACAGGCTGAAGATAGCCCGCCGAAACGCCTTCGCTATGAAAATGTCCGGTATGGTTGGCTTCCGGTATGCGGTCGTTAAAGTCTCCTATCTGACCGTAGACACCCACAAAGAAACCCTTGAACACTTCGTCTTTCTTGAGCCAGAAGCGCGGTTCGAGTACATAGGAAGTAAATCCCTGAAAACGGTTTCCTCCTTTGTAAGAGTGCTCGCAATAGGCAAAAGTGCCCTTCAGAGAGTAACGTTTTCCCCAATAATATTCAGCATACACATTGCCTCCGTATGTAGTATACGATAAGTCCGGACGAAACCCTATCCATGAAAGCAGGTTTGTACCCACCGCCACACGCGGCTTCTTCTTTCTGAGCGAGTCTTCCGTTTCGAAGTGGAGAGAGCCATCACTCAGGCTAGTAACATTTTTTTTGCTTTTCAAATGCTGTACGGATTGTTCTTGCGCATACAACACCGCTGGGTTCGCCATACAGCAACTCAACATAAAAACAACCAAAAACTTTCTCTTCATGAGACCGTATTTTTACTATTTATTATGCTTAATTTTAAAAACGGTCGCAAAATTATTAATCTGATACAACGCAAACAAATGAATAGTGCTTATTTTTCTTAAAAAAAGAAAACGACCTATATACAGCCTCTCCAGATGCTCCTGATTCGCCGTATGGCAATTAGAATCAGAGAACGGGATGAAGAATCAAATACTCTTCTATCTGTGCAAAAGGAGCATCCTTCAGCAGTACATTCTTTTCTGCATCAAGCAGATAAAGCGTAGGGATGGCTCGCAGGTCATACAATTGTCCGGCATTGATGAGCTGTCCGGAATCATAGCCGTTTATCCATTCCTTCGGAAAGTCCGAAAGGTGTTCGTTCCATTCTGAAAGATTTTCGTCTGTATACATGGCAAGGAGGGTGAGCTCATGGTCGGCAAGCATGCGGCTCACCAGTGCGGAGCTTTTCAATTCGGAAATGACGGCTTCGCAAGCATGGCAACCGGGATTGTTGATAAACAAGAGGGTATAGTCCGACCGGAGTGCATGTAGAGTACCCTGCTTGCCGGATTTCAGAGTGTAGACAAAATCGATGGCGCGACTGCCTTTCCGGTTTTTCTGCGCCAGCTCGTAACGGGCTTCGGGAACGAGTTTCTCCGTATCGGTCAGTACCGGGGCACGCAATATGGTTTCGAGCATAGCGATATAAAACTCTTCATTGCGGATGGGCGAGTTTGGATCGTACCAATATTTATCGGCCAACCCCATGAAATGTTTGAGGACAACCTTATTGACGAGAAATTTATGAAAAGTTTCCTTGATACGAGCTTCCGAATAGTCCTCGGGGCAGGGAAGAAGCAAATAACAGAAGTTAACCCAAGCTTGCTCTATTCCTTTCTTCTCACAAGGAAAAACTGTTGTCTGGGCGGCAATCGGAAAGTGGTCCCAATAATGTCGAATCAGATAATCTTCTCTTTGGGCAACAGAGGTAAGGGTAGCAGGAATGGCCGGCAGTTCGAAACTCTGTGTACTGTCTTGCCCAGCCACCGGTTCTTTAGCGGTTTCAGCAGACTTGGGACGTACACATGCACAAGCAACCAGCCCTATTAAAAGAGCATAAGACAGTTGTTTTTTCATCTTTCACAATCGGATAATTTCGAGATAAATAACAGGTGCAAAAATACTAATTATTTGCTCACACTCTTCGTTTCGGATGCCCAAAGTGAGAATTTCACATCTATCAAAACGTTCCAAGAAGCTTGAATTATGTGCAACTTATATTATCTTTACGCCCTGAAATACAACTAGCAAACCTCATCGTTCATGGAAAACCGTGTCAAAGAGATAGATTATCTGAAATGTATCTTCATCATCCTGATGATTATTTTTCACCTTGTATATATAGGCGACAAGTATCCGTATGCGAAACAAATCGTCTATACGTTCCACATGTCTGCTTTCCTGATTATTTCGGGCTATCTGGCCAACAACCGGAAGGATGCCCGAAATTTTCTCCGCAAGTTCCTATGGATTTTCATTCCGTATGTTTGTATGGAGGCAGCCTACACAGTGATGTCGCATTTCCTACCCGTACGCGAAAACGTGGCTGAAATCACTCCCGCCGTACTGATTGACAAGGTATTCCTTCATCCGATGGGTCCTTACTGGTATCTGCATACGCTGATTCTGTGCAGCCTCATCTATTACATCACGTTCCGCTATGTACGGTTGTCAGTGGTCTCCCGACTGGTTGTGGCTGGTGTCTGCCTGTTTGCCCTTTCCTATTGCGGAGGATTGATGAACTTCTCCAATGCCCTCTATTTCCTTATCGGCATAATAGTGAGCCAAAGCGGGCTTCGTTTTACACAGGTCTTTCGCGGCACACCTCTTGCCATTGTCCCATTCGTCATACTATGCTGTTTTCCCGCCAATCTGGATAGGGGTACTCTGGCAGGAGTCGCCATCACCTGGCTTTCCATCAGCCTGTTGTTGGCAATCTACAATTATCTGTCTGCACAAGTCCGGTGGCTCACCTTTTTTATAGGGCGTAATACGCTGGTCATACTCCTTTTCTCACCTATCTTCACGATTCTTTCCAGGACATTTTTACCCGTGTTTGCCTTCGACCCTACGGGGATGCTGTTCCTTGTCACTGCTACCTTCTTTACCCTTAACGGCTGCATAGCTATGGCGTGGACTATGGACAAACTACACGTTTCCAGATTCTTCTTCGGAAAGAAGACTATATTGTGTTGAAGCGGTTCACATCTCCGCCCACAAAGGGAAGTTTCACTATAAACTCCTTTTCGTCCTTAAGAATCTCCACTCGCGTGCCGTATGGGGCATATTGCCGTTGCAGGTTCTTGATACCATGCAAAACCCAAAACCTATGTAAAATAAAAGATTTCATTTTCGATATTATTAATTAATATTGATTACATTTGTAACGTTTTATAATGGTTCATTAATAGTTAATAATTGAAAGATATGTTCTGCACATCTCTTTCAATTATTTAGAAACGATTATCCACCTTAAATCAAAATGTATCACCAAGGAGATAGGATAATATGGGAACTCTGCCTGAAAGGAGATCGTAATGCTTTTGAAGCCTTGTATCGAAAGTACTACCCTATATTATATAATTATGGAAAACTATATACCCAAGATGCGGACATCGTAAAAAACTGCCTGCAAGATTTTTTTTTGAAACTGATTTCCAACTATGCCAACCTATCACAACCTATTTCCATACACGCTTATTTATTGAAAGCTTTCCGCCACACCTTGTACAACAAATTAAGGTCGGAACAGGCACGCCACGACATCCAGACCGATTATACCGACAGTGTACTTAGCATCAAAGCAGAACAAATCATAGACGAAGAAGATTCCTCACCAAGAAACAGATTCATCTGCCATGCCTTGAAAACACTGTCTTCCAAACAACAGGAAATCCTATATCTATATTATATAAGAGAATTAAGCCATGAGGAAATAGCCGAGTTATTGAATATCAACTACCAATCCAGCAAAAATCTGCTCTTCAGGTCAATTGCCAAATTAAGAAAAATACTCCTCCCTACGGAGGATATCCGGGAATGAAAACAAACCGCCTACGCTTCCCCTATTTACCAAAATCAACAACGACAGACAGCCTTTTCCGGAGGTTGTGCCAACAAAAACATCTTTTATTGAAAAAAAACAGAAAAACATGAGTACCAAAAACCATTGTAAACTGTAATATCTACAAAAGCAATATACGAATGGTCAAGAACAACATACGAAAAACACAGTTTGAAAGTGAAATGAAGGATTTTATTTCACTTATAAAAAAGCATGAACAAATCTCAGACAAGGAAATAGAAGATTCATGGGATAACATCCGGCAAAATCTACCCTTCTCTTTCTCCCCCAAAAAGAGAAGAGTAAAAGCCATTTTCCGGTATCTGCTTGCAGGATGTTCGGTCGCCGCCTCCATAGCCATCATTTGTATCACTTCCATAAACAAAAACACCGGTTGCAAAGAATCCCAGTTCCTTACCGAACTAGCGGCTCCGGTTCCGGTCGGCAATCAAGTACAGCTGGTGTTTTCCGACAACCGGCAAATAGAATTGGAGAACAACTCCAACATCAATTACGATGAATCCGGCTGTGTCACCGTAAACAATGAATCGCCCCAAGCGCCCGAATCCGCAGAAACCGAAGAGCAGAAATTCAATCAGGTTATCGTACCGAAAGGAAAACGCACCCATCTCGTCTTGTCAGACGGTACGAAGATTTATGTGAACTCTGCCAGCCGTATCATATACCCAACGGTTTTCGCTACCGACAAGCGGATGATAGCTATAGAAGGAGAAGCCTACCTGGAAGTGGCACACAACGCCAAAAAGCCTTTCATCGTAAAGACCAAAGGCATAGATGTCAGGGTGTTAGGCACATCTTTCAACATAAATGCTTATGAACAAGACAATATCTCGGTGGTATTGGTAGAAGGACAGGTAGAGATCAACCCGGACAAAAAGACAAAAATGCTGCTGGAGCCCTCGCAAATGGCTTGTCTGGAAAACGGAATCCTGCGGAAAAAGGAGCAAGTGAACACCTTAAAATACACCTGCTGGAAAGATAATATCATGCTGCTGGAGAAGGAAAAGGTAGCGGAAGTATTGGACAAGGTAGCGCGATATTATGATGTCTCCATCCAATACGATAAAGATGCAGCTTCCCGAAGACTATCAGGAAAACTCAACCTTTGCGATTCCATTGAAAGTGTGCTTGACATCATAAAGGTTTCCGCCTCCCTGCAGATGGAGAAGACCGGAGACAACAAGTACCGATTTTATTAAAAGAGATAGATTCCCAAGTATTAACGAATAAAAACAGATTGCCTATGAAAATATGAAAACAATAAGCCAAAAAGGGTCGGATGACAGTTGGCGCTTCAATCCAGACCCTTCAAAAGATAATCCTTAATATAGTTCTAAGAATTTGACTACAAAAGTATGAAAAAAAATATTGCAACTAATCGGAATAGGAATTATTACATAAAATTAGCATGTTTATTGCTTTTTTCAGTACAGTTTTCCACCCTGAACACATCTGCTCTAGCCTCCTCCCATGCAGACAAAGAGATGCTGACGATTCTATTACAAGACAAGACTCTGAAGGAAGTATTTTCATATATTGAAAAGCACAGCAGCTATATCTTTATATATGAAGAGGCCGTCAACCTTGAAAAGAAAGTCAGCGTAAACTTCTCGGCCAAACCTGTGGACGAAATCATAAAAGAAGTTTTCTCCGCAAACGGACTCTCCTACACAATAAAAGGAAGACAGATCATCATAAAAACGAAAAATGAGCACCAACCGTCGGCACCTGCCACCGCACAAACCACCCTCACTGTCCGGGGTAATGTGAAAGATCATACGGGCACGCCGCTTGCAGGTGTAAACGTCATCGTCAAAGGCACAACAAGAGGAACCATTACCGACATCGAGGGTAACTTTGAGCTGCCCAACATAGCCAAAGGCTCTATCATACAGTTTGCCTATATTGGCTACAAGAGTCAGGAAGTGGGGGCTCAAGAAAATATGTCAATCATCTTACATGAAGACAACGAGTTGCTGGACGAGGTAGTCGTCGTGGGTTATGGAACCCAAAAGAAAGTCAACATGACAGGAGCAGTCTCTTCTGTAAAGTCTGATGCTTTGGAGAATCGTCCCATGAACAACGCAACCAATGCATTGGCCGGTCTGGCCGCCGGTTTGTCCGTCACCAACACGGGAGGAAGCACACCCGGCTGGGAAAGTCCCACTATCCGAATCCGCGGTCAAGGTACGTTGAACAATTCCGATCCGCTTGTTGTCATCGACGGTATGACCGGAGGCAGCATCAGCGACATCAATCCACAAGACATCGAGTCCATCTCCATCCTGAAAGATGCCGCATCATCGTCCATATACGGTTCGCGTGCCGCCAATGGGGTCATCTTAATCACTACCAAAAAAGGTACGGAAGGCTCTTCAAGAATTACATATAGCGGCAATGTGTCGTTTGAAAAAGTGGCCAAACGCCTGAACCTCGTGACAAACTATGCCGATTTCATGGAAATTCAGAATGCCGGTCTGATAGCCAACGGACAAGCTGCCCGCTTCTCGCAAGGCAAGATAGACGAATGGCGCAACGACGCAGGCAAGAACCCTACCATATATCCCAATACCGACTGGCAAGACCATATATACCGTAAAGTTTCTGTTGTCCAAACCCACAACATTACGGCGAATGGCGGTTCAAAAACAGCCCGTTACAATCTCTCTTTCGGATACGTCAACAATCCAGGTATGATATATCATACAAATTACAAGCGCTACCAGATGCGCGCCAATGTAGATGTCAACATCAAGCCTTGGCTGACCGTAGGTACCAATGCATACGGATATGTGGACTATAACAATCCTTCGGCAAGCACAGCTGCATCCGGCGGAGACGTAATCTGGGGTTACGGAGCGTTCAATACCGTACCGGGCATGACGTTGTATGACCCCGAAACCGGCCTATATGGAGGCATTCAGAACCCGGAAGAGGAAAATATCAGCAATGCAAATCCATATCGTCGGATGTGGTTCTATAAAGAAGAATTCCCTACCATCACCCGCCGCACCGTAGCAAAGATGTACGGACGTATCACCCCTGTCAAAGGATTGACGATTGACGCCTCTTATACTTACAATGCTTGGGACCGCCGTATGGAACACCATCTGACCGACCGTGACTTGTTCCGCTTTACAAAAGACGGTCCCATTCTGCTCCGTGCAGGAGATGTCCGCACGTACATCAGGAGATACAATTACCGCAACGATTTCCGTTCGTCGGACGTGACGGCCCGCTATGAATTCAAGGTTGACAAGCTCGATGCTTCGGTAATGGCCGGTGCCAGCCAGGAGTACAACAAATACGACAATGATTATTACCTGAAATACGATCTCGTCGACGAATCATTGACTGCCCTGGATGCAGCTTCCACACTGGGACGCATCACCGGCAACTATAACGAATGGGCCATGCGTTCCTATTTCGGCCGCATCAACCTAGTGTGGGACGACAAGTATATGTTGGAAGCCAACCTGCGCGCCGACGGCTCTTCACGCTTTGCACCCAACAAACGGTGGGGATATTTCCCCTCGGTATCGGCCGGTTGGCGCATCTCCCAAGAGAAGTTCATGGAGCCTTATCAGAACTGGCTCAACTCCCTAAAGCTTCGCGCATCCTACGGTTCATTGGGTAATAACGCAGCATCCAACAACTATATGTACCAAGCTCTGTATGCCACCACCAACTATGTACTGGGCAACACCATCACCGGAGGGTTTTCGCAGACAACCCTCTCCAATTCCCAACTGACTTGGGAAAGTACATATGTAACGAATGTCGGCATCGACTATGGTTTCTTGAACAACCGGCTGACCGGTTCATTCGAATGGTTCAACAGAGACACCAAGGGCATCTTGATTTCACTTCCCGTACCTTTGGAGCATGGTACCTCTTCCGTTCCCAACCAGAATGCCGGTGAAGTAAACAACCGTGGTTTTGACTTTGACATCAACTGGAGCGACAAAATCAACAAAGTGACCTACTCCGTAGGTTTCAATATGGGCTTCGTCAGCAACAAAGTGACGAAATTCCAAGGCGATGTCGCTTCCATCAGCGGAGTCCACAAGATTCAGGAAGGGAAACCCATCAACCAATACTACGTGCTGAAAGTAGACCGCATTGTTCGCGACCAGGCGGACTTGGATTATGTGGAAGAGCTGGTAAAGAGAAATCCGAAATATTTCGCTACCTATCAACGTCCCGAACTGGGCGACTTCTTGTTTGCCGACACCAACAACGACGGTAACCTGGATGCTGATGACCGCGTAGAGATAGGCCACGGTGACAGTCCGAGACTGACATACGGTGCCAACTTCAGCCTGAAATGGAACAATTTCGACTTCAGCATGCTTCTTCAAGGCGTGGGCGACTACGACGTCTATTATAACAACCAAGCCTTCCGGTTTACCACTGTCATGGGTAACTCACTCATCAAAGATATAACGGACAACGCCTGGACAAAGGAAAATCCTTATAAATCCAAATATCCGATATTGCGTAACAGTGCAAACAGCAAGAACGATATGGCCAGCGACGCTTTCATTCACAATGCGGCCTACCTCCGTTGCAAAAACATTCAGTTGGGTTACACAGTCCCTGAGAAGATCTCACAAAAATTCTTTGTAAAAAACCTGAAAATCTACACCAGCATCGACAATCTGTTTACCATTACCAGCTTCCCGGGATTGGATCCTGAAGTCGCAGCAACCGTAGGTTATCCTGCTGTCCGTCAATATTCCATAGGTCTCAATGTTTCATTCTAAAGCAAAATACGATGAAAGTTAAACATATACTATCCGCTTTTTTAGGCTTTGCCCTCTTGTTAAGCAGTTGTGAAAGTCTGGACTATACACGTCCCGACCAATTGTCAAATACAACTTTCTGGAAAACAGAACTTCACGCCAAGCAGGCGGCTGTCGGCCTATACCAGGCTATGATGCAACCATGGTGTTTCGGGTTGGAGTTTGCCTTCGACATGTGTACCGACTTGGCCGACGGAACCAATCCCTTTGCCGACATTTCGCGAGGAACCTCTTTCGCTTCTACCAGTGGAGCCGTACAAAATCATTGGCAGTATCTTTACGAACTGGTCCATCGTTCAAACACCGTAATCCGTAATGTTTCGACCATGGATATCGACCAAACCAAGATCGACCCGATAATCGGTGAAGCCAAGTTCCTTCGCGCCATGGCCTACTTCCGCATGCTCAACTGTTGGGGAGGAGTGCCTTATTATGACGAAACCTGCATTATCGAAGAAGAATTCGCCACGGTGACCAGTCCGCGGAGTTCCGCCGAAGACATCCGCAAACATATCATCGACGACCTGACTGACGCCATCGCCAAGCTGCCAATCAGCTGGGAAACCGGAGATTACGGCCGTGCCACCAAGGGAGCGGCGTATGCACTTCGTGGCAAAGTCTACCTCTTCAACAAAGAATGGACAAAAGCCGTTTCCGATTTTGAAGAAATCGTGTACAACAAGACCAACGATTACGGCTACGAGTTGCACCCCAACTACGAAAACCTATTCCGGCTCTATAACGGCGCACGAAGCAAAGAGATGATTTTCGCCATCCAATCCATTGACGGTAATGTCGCAGGCTATGCCTTGAATATCGTCGGCTATTTTGGCAACAAAGCCACTATGCGACTCATTGCCAGCAACTGCATCGTGCCTTCTACCAAATTGGTCGATTTGTATGAGAAACCCAACGGACAGAAGTTCGACTGGGACGAGGTGTTCCCCGGATTCAACAACGGAACTTCACAGTTCCGCCGCAAATGTCTGGCGGTTGCCATCAACGATGCCAGTACGGAAATCATCAGTACGCTGGACTGCGACGTAGAAAAAGTAACCGCCGCCTATAATGACCGCGACCCGCGCTTGTGCTGGAACGTGATTACTCCATTCTCTCATTACCTAGGTACCGATGCCGGTTCTAATCCGAGAGATAAACAATTCGTTATCGTAGATCCTACCAAAGGCGGCGCACCTATGGAAGCGCAGTCCTTTATCCGCAACTCGGAAGGCTGGAATTCATACTTCTGGCGCAAATGGATTCCCGAAGGCAACATGGACGGTTATTGGGGAGAATACAACCGTACTCCCTACGAATTCCCGTTGATTCGCTTGGGCGACGTCATCCTGATGCTTGCCGAAGCCTACAACGAACTGGGTGAAACTGATAAGGCGATTGCCGAAGTCAACAAGATTCGTGCCCGTGTCCGCATGCCGGAACTGAACTCCGGTCCGGCTTGGATGGCCGTTGGCAGTAAAGACGAAACAACCCAACGCATCCGCGACGAACGAGCCCGCGAACTGGCAGGTGAAGGCCAACGCTACTGGGATCTCCGCCGTTGGGGGCTGCTCGAATCTACGGTTAAGAATGCTACCGACATCCTTGGTGACTTGATGTACGAACGCGTATACCAGCCACGACACGAAATCTGGCCCATACCGTTTGTAGAGATGGAACGCAATCCTAACCTGACCCAGAACGAGGATTGGTAACCTTGGCGTAAACATATCTTCAAGAGAACAGGCTTGTATGAAAAAGCCAAGCCTGTTCCTGCTTTCTTCTATAAGAAACGATATGAAAGCAGACGATTCCTGCCAATAATATAGATGCTTTTCCCACCGCCTTTAATCAACAGAATATGAATAGAACCATAAGATTATGTATATCGTGTGTTTTCCCCATGGCGCTGATTCTCGGAGGATGTGACCAAGGAAATCCCCCCAAAGAGGTGAATGTCTACCCGACTCCCCAGGAAATGGACGTATCTGACAAGTGGATAAAGATACCGGAAAAAGGATACCGGATAGAAAGCACGGAAACACCTGACACGGATGCAATGAACTTGTTGAAGCAATCCGTACCCATAGCAGAACAAGCCCAACAAGCAATCACTATCGGGAAACTGGATAAAGCAACCGATGAAATGCAACGTTCGGGCGCTTATACCCTGACAGTCAACAGTAACGGCATCCATATCGGAATCTATGACGACCGTTCCCTTTTCTATGCTGTCCAAACCTTTCGGCAACTAATCCTGGAAGGAAAGGAACTTCCGGTCTGCCTGATACGGGACTATCCCGACATAGCCTTCAGAGGAGTGGTGGAGGGCTTTTACGGTACTCCCTGGTCCTTTGAGAACAGGGTAGAACAACTGAGATTCTATGGCCGCATGAAAATGAATACCTACATATTCGGCCCCAAAGACGACCCCTACCATCGCTCCCCCTCATGGCGTATACCCTATCCGGAAGAACAAGCGGACAACATCCGCAGGATGGTAATAGAAGCCCGGAAAAATAAAGTGGACTTTGTCTGGGCACTACATCCCGGAATGGATATCCGCTGGAACGACGCAGACCGGCAGGCCGCCATACAAAAGCTGGAGAGCATGTACGGCCTTGGAGTAAGGGCATTTGCCGTCTTCTTCGATGACATCGAAGGAGAGGGAACGGATGCATACAAGCAAGCCGCCTTCATGAACCACCTCAAGAAGGAGTTCGTAGACAAGAAAGGAGACATCCAACAGCTCATCCTATGTCCGACCGAATACAACAAGGACTGGGCAAAAACCGATTATCTGGATATTCTGGGTAAACTACTCGACCCTTTCATCCATATCATGTGGACCGGTGACAAGGTCGTGAGCGACATCACATGCGAAGGACTCCAGTGGGTCAACAGACGAATCGGACGTCCCTGCTACGTCTGGTGGAATTTCCCGGTAAATGACTACTGCCTGGCTCATCTGCTGATGGGGCCGGTGCATGGTCTGGAGAAGAATACGGCCACAGACATGCACGCCTTCGTCTCCAATCCGATGGAATTTGCAGAAGCAAGCAAAGTAGCGCTTTGGAGCATATCCCAGTTCACCTGGAACATAAATGGATTCAATCCGGAGGAAGCCTGGTACAAAGCATGTGAGGCGCTTGTTCCGGAAGCTCCCGATGCATTCCGGCTCTTCTGCGAACATAACGCAGACATCGGTCCCAACACGTGGATGTTCTTCAGAAAAGAGTCTTTCAATTCCGACAAGTTACTCACCCGGTTCTGGCAATCCTTAGCTGCCGGAACATATCTGGAGAAAGAAGCCGCCGAAATCATAAACATGTTTGCTCAGATAAGAAAAGCTCCTGAAACTATCAGAAGCAGTTCTGCAAACGAGCAGCTGATAAAAGAAATCGGCCCTTGGCTGACGCAAACGGCCAATGTGGGAGAAGCCGGTGTGGAAGCCATGAAAATGCTGGAGCTTGCCCAAAAGAAAGATACGGAAAACTGCCGCGAAGCCTACCGTAAAACCCGGGAAACTCTGGAAACGACAGCTGTTTTCAGCCGCCCTTACCGCCGTGGAGAGCAGGATGGCATCCGAAGCGGCTCCCAAGTATTGTTACCTTTCATCCGCAACATCGTGCAACATGTGGAAAACACCCTGCTCACCGACGAAAAACCGAAAGAGAAAGCGGAAGTACTGGCAGGTTCGCAAGCTTTCGACGAACTGTCTTGTTTCTGCGAGGATGATATGGTAGGATTAACGCCCCATTTCCCATTGGTGACAATAGCTCCCGGAGAATACTTCGGTTTCCGTATCGAAGAGAGCAAGCAACCGGTCGCACTGGTCTACGATTTGCGTAAAAGCAAATCCAAAGGACGCCAGTTCCAAGGGTCTATCGACGGGAAAGTATGGTTTCCACTACGGCAAACCGGAAAAGACCGCCTGGATACCCTCCGCATCCACGAGCCACAGACCCGATACATCCGCTGCCTCAACAAGTCGCAAACAGAAATGTCCATAGGAATCGGACGGTTCCTCGTTCTCACAGAGCCTGTCGCACCATAAAACAATCTTCAACAATCCATTTACATCATGAAAAAGAATTTTATACTTCACTTATTTATAGGAGGACTATGTATCCTCTTACTGACACCCCAAAGCACCTATGCCCAAAAAAAGGATGGGATAGAAAGAAGCGCCTTTTGGGGGAATTCCGAGAAATACCTGAACAGACAAGCTTTCAAGATGTTTGACCTGATAGACCAGGCCTTGACTGAGAATCCTCCGGTGACAGGTGCTCCAATGAACCGGAAACTGGCTCTCTATAACTTGGACGCCATGCTTCATGAGACCAAATATGACAATGGAGAACCCCTTGGCAACTTCATCGCTTCACGGATGGATAAAGTCATAACCGACCTTTCCAGTCCGGTGAAGAAAGGAATGAAGGTGTACAAGATATACAATGAGGGAATCGTAGCCCGCACTGCCTCGGTCACCTTGGCCTTCGACCTTGCCAGAGGATGGTGCCAAGGAAAAACTCTGCTACCCGATGCCTTGGTACAACAGATTGTAGACCGATGCGACATTCTGTTCCTCACCCATAACCACGGCGACCATGTAGACCCGGTTGTTGTGGACATGTTCCTGAAGGCCGGCAAGCCGGTGGTAGCGCCGACAAACATATTGCCGGACAAAAAGGAAATCTTGCATGAACGTTCCCATGAAATGATTGACAAGAAAATAGAGCTAAGCGACAACAGACACATCTGCGTAAAGATATTCCCCGGCAACCAAGACAACCTGATGAATAACATCTACGTAGTTACCACTGCCGAGAAAAAGACCATTGCCCATGTGGGCGACCAATACAACAAAGAGGACATGGAATGGATTGTCAACATCAAACAACACATTCCCCGACCGGACGCACTGGTTGTGAACTGCTGGACTCACCGGATGAACGACTTAGTGAACGGCTTCAATCCCAAACTGGTAGTTACCGGACATGAAAACGAAATGGGGCACACGATTGACCACCGCGAGGCTTTCTGGCTCACTTTCGAGAAGATGGAGAAAATCAGCAAAGACTACACAGTCATGGGATGGGGCGAATGGTTCCACTGCCGCTGATGCACAACCAATAATTTAAATCATACTTAAACAGGCACTTGCAATGAAAATAAAGACAATACTGACAGGATTGGCAACTACTGCCGCTATCCTCGCTGCTTCCACCCATGTGGATGCCAGGAATCCGAAACTAAGAGCAAACAATATCGACGCAATCATCAAGACCATGACTCTGGAAGAGAAAGTCGATTTGATAGTAGGAGCACGCATGTATCATCAAGACCCTGACGCGGCCCCTCACATCAAAGAGTCCTGGAAGGTTATTCCCGGTGCGGCGGGACGCATCAACCCGGTTCCCCGCGTGGGCATCCCTTGTGTGGTTCTTTCAGACGGTCCTGCCGGATGCGGAATCTTGCCGGTGGAAGGAGAAGAGAATTACTTCTGCACCCATTTCCCCATTGAAACGCTACTGGCCTCTACATGGGATGTGGATTTGGTAAGGAACGTGGGACAAGTCATCGGCAACGAAGCCAAGGAATATGGTGTCGACGTGCTGCTGGCTCCGGCCATCAACATTCACCGCCATCCGCTGTGCGGCCGCAATTTCGAGTACTTCAGTGAAGACCCGTTGCTGACCGGCAAGATGGCCGTGGCCTATGTAGACGGCGTACAGAGCAATGACATAGGAACTTCCGTAAAGCATTTCGCCGTCAACAACCAAGAGACCAACCGCATGAACAACAGCGCGATTGTCTCTCCGCGCGCCTTACGTGAAATCTACCTGAAAGCTTTCGAGATAGTAGTGAAAGAGAGCCAGCCCTGGACTATCATGAGCTCGTACAACCGCATCAACGACGTATACACCTCCGAAAGCCCGGAACTGCTCACCACCATCCTGCGTGAAGAATGGGGATATAAAGGCACCGTCATGACCGACTGGTGGGGAGGAGCCGACGGAGCCGCCCAAATGATTGCAGGCAACGACATGCTGGAACCGGGCACCAAGGAACAAGCCGCCCACATCATCGAAGGAGTGAAAAACGGTACGCTCGACGAAGCCGTGGTGGACTGCAACGTGCGCCGCATCCTTGAGCTGGTAGTCAAGACTCCCCGTTTCAAAGGATACAAATACGGCAACAATCCCGACATGAAGGCCCATGCCTCCGTTACCCGGCAATCGGCAACCGAAGGCATGGTATTGCTGAAGAACGACAACCGGGCACTGCCCTTGTCTTCGCAAGACAAAAACATTGCCTTGTTCGGTGTGGTTTCCTACAACTTCTTCTCGGGAGGTACCGGCTCCGGTGATATCAACCGTCCCTACGTAGTATCGCTGCTGGACGGACTGAAAAACCAGAACATCACCGTGGATGAAAACATCAAGGCCCTCTACCAGAGCCACAACAAACCGCAAGAGCAGGGAGAGCAGAAACGCATCGGCGAAATGCCGATGGACACTGCCGTCATCAAATATGCCGCGGGAAGCAACGACATGGCCATCATCACCCTGGGCCGCATTTCGGGTGAGTACGTCGACCGGGTCTCTTCCGACTTTTTCCTGTCGGAAACGGAACGTGAATTGGTGAAGAATGTAACCCGTATCTTCCATGCAGCCAACAAGAAGGTAGTGGTGGTGCTCAATGTGGGCGGTGTCATCGAAACCGACAGTTGGAAGGACATACCCGATGCCATCCTGCTCTCCTGGCAGGCCGGACAAGAGGGAGGAAACTCCGTAGCCGATATCCTGACCGGGCATGCCAATCCATCCGGCAAGCTTCCTATGACTTTCCCGGTTACGCTGAGCGACCACCGCAGTTCGCTGAACTTCCCGATAGACCAGAAGATTGACCGCCGGTGGTCCGTAAAGACCGGATTGACACACAAGGTGAAAAACGTGGATTATACGCTTTACGATGAAGGTATTTATGTGGGCTACCGATGGTTCGACACGCAGAAACTGCAGGTAAGTTACCCGTTCGGCTATGGTCTGAGCTATACGACCTTCGAATATGGAAAACCTTCGGTAGAGAACAGCCAAGGGAAAGTGACTATCCGGGTGTCCGTAAAGAACACGGGCAGGAAAGCCGGCAAGGAAGTGGTGCAGCTTTATGTGGAAGCACCTGCCGGCAAGCTGGACAAGCCTGTCCACGAGCTCAAGGCATTCGGCAAGACCCGCCTGCTGAAACCCGGCGAAAGCCAAGTCGTCACACTTACCGTTCATACGGATGACTTAGCCTCATTCGACGAAGAACAGAATGCATGGGTCACCGACGGCGGCAAATACAAGTTTGTGGTGGCTGCATCGTCACGCGACTTGCGAGGCAGTGTCACTGCCGATGTCTCTCCTTCCGTCCGCAAGGTGAACGACGTGCTCCGGATGCCCGCCGCATTCAAGAAACAGCAACAGCTTCCCTCTGATTCACAATAGGAGTTACCGGGAGCCGGCAGGAGTCATCGGTGGTGCATAACCATACCATCGGACTTTGACTCCTGCCGGCCGATGGTGAAGGAGGTTTTCGAGATAAAACAAATACCAGGCGGAGTTTCTCCAAACTAATTGTACCTTTGCAGGACTTTAAAACAGAAAGACGATGAAAGAAGAAACCTTCGATTATTCCAAAGTCCCCCATAACTTCGGCTTATGCGCCACTGACACATGCCCTCATGCCGACACCTGCCTGCGCCGGATTGCATATACGCATGCACCCTCAAACGACATCTTCCTATATGTACTGAATCCGAAAGCAATAGAGTCCACAACGGGAAAATGCAGATATTATTGCCCGAACAAGAAAGTGCGCTATGCCAAAGGCTTTATCCACACGGCGGAAGCCGTCTCTGTCGGCCAGTCCGGCGCGTTCCGCTACCGGCTCATCGGCTTATGGGGCATCCGAAGATATTATCAGAAGCGGAAAGGGGAAACTTTGCTCTCGCCTGCCGAGCAGCAACAAGTCATTGCAATTGCCCGTAACTTAGGACTCCAACGGACGGAGTACTTCGACGCTTATGTAGAAGAGTACGACTTCACATGACAACTCCGGTCACCCCAAACGGCAGCTTCGTTTACACTACGAGGTAAAAGGCGTTACACCATAAGGTAACGACCGTTACAATACAGGGTAAAGGCCGTTACATCCTATGGTAAACAATTTACCTCCGAAGGCAAACAGCCGGTAAATGCAACACGCTGATTATCGCGCGCTTTAATTCAAAAAAAACAAAAAGGCCCCCATGCACCCGCAAAGGGAAAACACGGGAATGAGAATGTAAAGCCGATTTTTTCAGGAAATAGACAGAGAGAGTCATCATGAGACAAGCAATTCTCGGAGCTTTTTATTAATTTTGCAATCAAATTAAAGTAGTTTTAATCACATCATAAGTATATGAGCAACGAAATCATGTATGTCCTATTGCCGGACTATGCCGCACACGAAGCTGTGTATCTTTCACAAGCCATCTCCTCCGATGAATTTGCCCTGAAAGAAAATCCGAAGTATGTCAATAAAACTGTAGCTCCGACACTGGAGCCGGTCAAATCCATAGGCGGCTTCCGCACCCTGCCCGATTATTCGTTTGAAACGATGCCCGACGACTATGCGGCATTGGTACTGATCGGCGGTTTCGGATGGAGCACACCCGTTGCCGAACAAGTTGTGCCGATTGTGCGGCAAGCCATCAAGAGAGGCAAGATAGTAGGCGCCATCTGCAACGGAGCTTCGTTCATGGCAAAACACGGATTCCTCAATGCCGCCCGACATACCGGCAACGGCCCGGAACAACTGAAACTTTGGGGTGGCGACAATTACACCTATCCTGACGGATATATCCATGCCCAAGCTGTCAGCGACAAGAATATCGTAACAGCAAACGGCTCTGCAACGCTTGAATTTGCAAGAGAGCTGCTTTTGTTGCTCGAAAACGACACGCCGGAACGTATTGAAATGTACTATCGGTTCAACAAGCAGGGCTTCTGCACTCTTTTCGACAATCAATAGTTATGAATAATGCCTTCAGGTAACCGACAAAGCACATAAAATATCTAAATCTATATAAAAATAAAGTATTATGAGTATGGAGAAGGAACTTAAGACGGAGTTGAACCATCGTATGCGTCCGGAACTATACGGTGATGCCGTCAACGAGATTATCCTCAACTGCTCTTTCAGCTTCTACGACCATTACCGTTGCAAAACCAATTACATCATTGCCGATGAAGCCCTGAAACTGAAGCAGAAAGATTTCTATCCTGCGCTGCTCAGCATGTTCACGGAAAAAGAGATTGAAGACAACGGATATTATCTCCGGAACCGTTTCTCCTATGGCCCGTTCAAGCCCGGCACCGGAACAATCCGCGCCGGAATCGTGTTCGAGAAAGCATTCAGCGAACTGCCCCGGCAAAAGCAGAAACAGTTGCTTTGCACGTACTTCATCCATGCCGTGCAACAGATTGCAAGCCGTCTGGGCAAAAAGGTAAACTACAATTTCTCCTTAATGACAGACGATTTCAAATCCATCTTAGAGGAGTGGTGTAAAATACAGATAAAATAACGATAACGCGACAAGAAGTATGGGCGATAGTTTACCGCTGCATCGGACATGGCATAGGAGATGCGATAAGAGTGGATGTTGTCGGCTGTGCCACCGATGAAGTTGTTATATCGAAGTGGCTACATGATGAACTCCCCAATAGCATTGATATGGCAAAGCACTGTCACTAAAACCAAATGGGACGGTGATGCTTTTTATGTAACATTTCACAGAACAGAACCAAAGTGGACAGAAACGGTGGAACTGCCCGAAAAATGAAATATGACTATGTTTAATCCGAAATCCCCCCGAGGAAGATTATCCGGCAAACTTGCCAAGAAGCCGCAGTATGTGCTCGTTACCGAGAATGGCGAGGAACGCACGAGCAATGTGACCGATGCCAAGATTATGAAGGCAGTGTATAACGTCGACTCCAATGAGTATGTTTATCTTATGAAGTGCCGACCGGTGATACTTGTTCGTGAGACCGAATGTTTCGCTTTGTGCTTCTATAGCGACTTAAGTTTTGCGGCTTTTTTCGAAGTAAAAGGAATCATATTCCGAATGGTCAAGAGCGGTGTTTCATACGATGAGGCTACCGATATTATGTGCAATTTTTTTCAGACCGCCCAATTACCCGATATGTCTGGCTGGGTGTGCGAAAAAAGAAAAGCTCCGACACAGCATACTGAATCGAACCTTTCTGTCGATGGTGAGGATTTCCGCCATTTCGGTTGTGCCGACGTTGTGGCTGCCCTTGAAAATATCATAGAAGGTAAGTCCAAGTGGTTGCTTTATGATTTCACCGGCGAGAATGGCGGTTACATCAACATTCACCGGCACAACAAGGACGGGGAAGCACCTGAATACAAAGTGGAATGGGTAAAGTGGACAGAACCGACACCGATAGGATATCATGCCATAGTGTCCGACCTCACCCGCTTGCGCCGTTGGTTGTGGGATTTTGCTGCCGAACACAAATATCCCGACCCGGCTCCCGAGTGGGAAAGCTTTGATGTGAAAGACACTTTTCAACGGCTGGCTTTTAAATTTTTAAACGAAGAAGATAAATCAGACAACAATGAACGGTAGATACAGCCTGCCCGTAGTGAAGGCAGTGGATATGATTTGGACGAGTTTCGACAAGGAAGAGATACGTCGCGGCTATGCAATGCTTATGCAAGCAGCCCAAAAAGGCGATGCCGACGCATTGTGTTTCATAGCCCGATGCTTTATGGGCGAGGAATACGTGTGGAGCGGAGCCGGTTTCGCCACCGACGATGACAATGCTTCGAAACTGATGCAGAAAAGCGCACTGATGGGGAGTGCCACAGGTGTGCTTTGTGCTGTACGAAGCGGCAACCTCACCCCCTCCGTAGAGCGCGGAATGCCTTTTGCCTCGTTCAAGGAAGCATTTGAGGAAATTCTCGAACAAGCGGAGCGTGGCAATGCGTTTTGTTGCTATATGATAGGGAACGTCTATTACTGGGGCGACTATCTGCTTGTCGAGCCGGAGCTTGCCAAGCAATTCAAAACCGAAAATAAATACAATGCCTGGGCTTATCCGATAGCCAAAGAATGGTACGAACGCAGTTTCAACGGGCGCATCTGTGCTGGTTGGGGCAACTATTGCAACATCTACGAGTCGGGGCTATGCAGTATCAAAAAGGATGTATTCGAGGCTTACTACCGGATGCTTGCAGATATCTCTCCTGTGATTTGCAACAACTACGGTTACTACCTCAAGTTTGAAAAGAATGACCCGTATAACAGTTTGATTCGATACGTCCAAGCCGCGCAGAAAGGTGACCCGCAGGGCGCATACAATGCCGGATACTGCTACGAGAATGGCGAAGCTGTGGAAGAGGATATTCATACCGCTTACCAGTTCTATGAACTTGCTGCCATTGCCGGTCACCCCGCAGGCCAGTGGCAGATAGGATATTACTATTTCAATGGTGAGGGCATTGTGGAGCAAGACTACGCCAAGGCTGCCGAATGGCTTGAGAAGGCTTATGACAATCCCAAAAGCAGCGACAACAACCGGGTGAAGACTGCTGCCTACCTTGGCATCTGCTATCAGGAAGGGCTCGGCGTGGCGCAGGACGATGAGGTGGCATTGGAATACCTCCAGGAAGCCGAAGAAGGAATCGACGACTTGTGGGAACCGATAAATGCTATGGTGCTCAACGCACTGGGTGTGGCTTACGCTTTCGGGCGTGGCACAGAAGAGGATATAGAACTCGGCTACCAATATTTTGAGGATGCCGCAAAGCTTGGTTCGGAGGAGGCAAAAGAGAATCTGCAATACATAAACTCGCCGAAATCGCGTTTTTGAATCGGGGCTGAAGTCCAAATCCGGAAAGAATCCGGAAGAATATTCATATTTTGCAGAAAACAGCTATCTTTGCACTTCCAAAAGCGTTCATAACAAAAGAGATACATACTAACACAATGGAAAAGAAATTCAAACGTACCACCGTGACATCGGCACTGCCGTATGCAAACGGACCGGTTCATATCGGACACCTGGCAGGCGTTTATGTCCCTGCCGATATTTATGTCCGCTACCTGCGACTGAAAAAGGAAGATGTAATCTTCATCGGAGGCTCCGACGAACACGGAGTGCCCATCACCATCCGCGCCAAGAAGGAAGGCATTACCCCTCAAGACGTGGTGGACCGCTATCATACGCTTATCAAGAAGTCTTTCGAAGAGTTCGGCATCTCCTTCAACGTGTACAGCCGCACCACTTCAAAGACGCATCACGACACGGCTTCCGACTTCTTCCGCAAGCTGTACGATAAGGAAGAATTCATCGAAAAGACCAGTATGCAGTACTACGACGAGGAAGCCAAGACGTTCCTTGCCGACCGTTACATCACCGGCGAGTGCCCCCACTGCCATGCCGAAGGTGCCTACGGCGACCAATGCGAGAAGTGCGGCACCAGCCTCAGCCCTACAGACCTAATTAATCCGAAAAGCGCCATCAGCGGCAGCCAGCCCGTGATGCGCGAGACGAAGCACTGGTATCTGCCGCTGGACAAGCACGAGGAGTGGTTACGCCAATGGATTCTGGAAGACCACAAAGAGTGGCGTCCCAACGTTTACGGCCAGTGCAAGAGCTGGCTCGACATGGGCTTGCAGCCGCGTGCCGTGAGCCGCGACCTGGATTGGGGCATCCCCGTTCCCGTGGAAGGCGCCGAAGGCAAGGTGCTCTATGTATGGTTCGATGCCCCCATCGGCTACATCAGCAACACCAAGGAGCTGCTGCCCGACACGTGGGAGAAATGGTGGAAAGACCCCGAAACACGTCTGGTGCACTTCATCGGAAAAGACAACATCGTGTTCCACTGCATCGTGTTCCCCGCCATGCTGAAGGCAGAGGGTAGCTACATCCTGCCGGACAACGTGCCGAGCAACGAGTTCCTGAACCTGGAGGGCGACAAGATTTCCACTTCACGCAACTGGGCGGTATGGCTGCACGAGTATCTCGTTGACTTCCCCGGCAAGCAGGATGTATTGCGCTACGTGCTGACAGCCAACGCACCGGAAACAAAAGACAACGACTTTACCTGGAAGGACTTCCAGGCACGCAACAACAACGAACTGGTTGCCGTTTATGGCAACTTCGTGAACCGCGCCCTGCAACTCACCAAGAAGTACTTCGACAGCGTAGTGCCCGCCGCAGGCGAACTGACCGACTACGACCGCGAGACACTGAAAGAATTTGCCGACGTCAAGGCAGAAGTGGAGAAGTTGCTAGATGTATTCAAGTTCCGCGACGCGCAGAAAGAGGCGATGAACCTTGCCCGCATCGGAAACAAGTATCTGGCCGACACAGAGCCGTGGAAGCTTGCCAAGACGGATATGGAACGCGTAGCCACCATTCTCCACATCTCCTTGCAGCTGGTTGCCAACCTTGCCATCGCCTTCGAACCGTTCCTGCCTTTCAGCAGCGAAAAACTTCGCAAGATGCTGAACATGGACAGCTTCGACTGGGCAGAACTGGGACACACCGACCTGCTGCCTGCCGGACATCAGCTGGGCACCCCCGAACTGCTGTTCGAAAAGATAGAGGACGACGTCATCCAGGCACAAGTAGACAAGCTGCTTGCCACCAAGAAGGCAAACGAAGCCGCCACCTACAAAGCAAACCCCATCAAGCCGACCATCGCTTTCGAAGAGTTCGAGAAGCTGGATATCCGCGTAGGTACAGTGCTTGAATGCGAAGCTGTGCCCAAGATGAAGAAGCTTCTGAAGTTCAAGATTGCCGACGGACTGGAAAACCGCACCATCGTCAGCGGCATTGCCCAGCACTACAAACCGGAAGAACTGGTAGGCAAGCAGGTGCTGTTCATCGCTAACCTTGCTCCACGCCAATTCAAGAACGGGCTGGTAAGTGAGGGAATGATTCTCTCTGCCGAGAACTACGACGGTTCGCTGGCGGTGACTTCACTGCTGAAGGAGGTGAAGCCGGGCAGCGAGGTGAAATAGGCTTGTACTTGTAAATGATAACACAGAGACACGAAGACACAGAGAAAGAAAAAAAGGGAAAGAAAAACTCTGTGTTTTTGTGTCTCTGCGTTCAAAACGCCCTATACTTCTGCATTCAATCAAGAAAATAAACTATGTCCGATACATCACTCAAAGAAAAAACAGCCAAAGGCCTCTTCTGGGGAGGATTCAGCAACGGTATACAGCAGTTGTTGAATCTAGGTTTCGGAATAGTCCTTGCCCGATTGCTGGATGCTTCGGATTATGGTATGGTAGGAATGCTTACCATCTTCTCCGCCATTGCCGCCGCCTTGCAGGAAGGTGGTTTCATCTCTGCACTGACCAACCGGAAGGAGACTTTGCACAAGGATTACAACGCCGTGTTCTGGTTCAGCCTGATGTGCAGCACTACTATATATATATTACTCTTCTTTGCCGCACCGCTGATTGCCGACTTCTACGATACGCCCGAGCTGATACCGCTGTCCCGTCTCTCCTTCTTGGGATTCGTCATTTCCAGCATGAGCATTGCACCGAGAGCCTATCTGTTCAAGAATCTCAGAATCAAGGACACTACCATCATCTCCATTTCGAGTCTGATAGTCTCCGGCATTGTGGGCATCACATTGGCGGCAAACGGATTCGCCTATTGGGGGATTGCATTGCAAAGCATCTCTTTCATCACCGTAATGACGATTCTTAACTTCTACTTCTCGCGTTGGAGACCCCGCTTCCGGTTCGACTTCACACCCATTAAGGAGATGATAGGGTTCAGCAGTAAGATAATCATTACGAATATCTTCACCATAATCAATAACAATCTGTTCTCCGTCCTGCTGGGTAAGTTCTATTCGGAACGGGAAGTAGGCAACTTTACCCAGGCAAACAAGTGGAACGGCATGGGACATACCACGATTACGGGCATGATAAACGGCATTGCACAACCCGTCTTTACCCGGGTTGCCGATGACAAGGCGCGGCAACTCGCCATATTCAGAAAGCTGCTGCGCTTCACCGCCTTTATCTCTTTCCCCGCCATGCTGGGATTGAGCTTGGTATCGAAAGAACTGATTATAATCACTATCACGGAGAAGTGGCTGCCCAGTGCCGATATCTTGCAACTGTTATGTATTTGGGGAGCATTTATTCCCGTCATCAATCTGTTCTCCAACCTGCTCATCAGCCGGGGGCATTCTTCTATCTATATGTGGAGCACCATCAGCTTGAGCCTGCTGCAAATAGTAGCTGTATGTGCCATATACCCATACGGGTTGGAGTGGATGCTGCGTATTTTCGTCATTATCAATATCGGCTGGCTGTTTGTATGGTTCCGTTTTGTCAAGAGGGAGATAGGATTAAGATTACGTGATATGCTGAAGGATATTTCCCCTTATCTCACTCTGTCCATTGTACTGGTAGTGTCAACTCACTATGCCACTCAGCTCATAGAAAACCTATACTTAAATATGGCAGCCAAAATCATTATGGTAGCCGGGCTTTATGCACTGGTTTTGTGGAAACTACAATCTACCATCTTCCGGGAAAGCATTGAATTCCTCTTAAAGAAAAAAAGAGCATGAGCCGCATAGCCTACATCATATCCGCCTACAAGGATGCCCCACACTTGGCACGCCTGGTTGCCGCACTGGATGACCGGGCAGACTTCTACGTACACATCGACCTCAATGCCGATATACACCCTTTTGAAGAAGCCTTGGGAGACAAGGTTACTTTCGTGCCCCGCCACCGGATAAGCTGGGGAGGATGGGAACAAGTGGAATATCAGAAAGAATTGCTTGCCGCCGTATTGCACAGCGGCATCCCCTATACCCGTGTAGTATGCCTGAGCGGGCAAGACTATCCGTTATGGAACAACAACGCCATCCACCGCTATTTCGAGGAGCATCAAGACACTGAATTCATCGGCGGTTTCAACCTGACACACTGCACCGTGAAACAGCAGTTGCACAAGATAACCCATTACCACCCTTTCCGTGACCTGCCTTGGAAGAGTATATGGTGGAAGAACAAACTCATCGTAGCATCGCGCAAGCTGGCACAGATACTCCCCATCCGGAAAGCCCCTTTTGCACCCTTGGAAGGCAAGCAGGCAGATGTCTATTTCGGTTCCGACTATTGGGCCATCACGTTGCCCTGCGCACGATATGTATATGAAAAGTTGTGCACGGAGGAGAAGCTGGTGAAGTATTTCAGAACCAGCTTTGTACCCAGCGAACTGTGCATACAGACCATCGTATTCAACTCCCCTTTTGCCTCAAAAGGGCTTCTTTTAGAGGGAGAATACCCCGGACTTACCCGTCTCACCCCCTTGCACTACATAGACTACGGCGCATCCATCCGCGTGATGACACTCGAGGACCTGCCGGTATTGCGGCAGTCTGGAAAGATGTTCTGCCGAAAAGTGGTAAGCGGGGAATCCGCCACACTGATAGAAAAACTCAAGTCCGATTTCGCAAAAGAAGATTGAACTGAAAAGTGCTCCTTTCAACTATTATCATTATTTTTGCAGACATCAATCAAAAATGGTATCCATGATGAAGCAATATACCCCGGAAGAACTGACCCAACTACATCAGGTGTTATACGAAATACTGGAAGAGATTGTGCGCATCTGCGACAAACACAATATCCCCTATTTTGTAATCGGCGGAACAGCAATAGGGGCACTCTATGACAAAGCGATTCTTCCTTGGGATGACGACATAGATATAGGTATGAAACGGGAAGACTATAATAAGTTTCTCCGGATAGCTTCCCAAGAACTGAAAGAGCCATACTTTCTCTCATGGATAGAGACAGATCCTCATACCCCCTACTACTTTGCTAAGGTCAAAAAGAACAACACCCTATTCATAGAGGAAATGTTCAAGGATGTACCCATGCACCAGGGAATCTTTGTCGATATATTCCCCTTCGACCGTATTCCAGACAACAAGCTATTGCGGAAGATACAATATGAAACCGTCAACTTTCTGAAATGCTGCCTGATGGGAAAAGAAGTATGGCTGTGGAAGCATTTCGGAAAATGCCAAATATCCAACCCTACCAATCGTGGAGCTGTTGCCTGCCTTCTGAACCGGATAGTTGATATGACACTCTCTAAAAAGACAATCTACCGTTTGATGGTGATAATGCAAAGTTGTTTCAACTCATGGAAAACCTTATATTACAACAATGTGATTACCACCACCGACCATGTTTTGGAGACGAGTCTCAACTGTCTGCAATCGATTCCGTTCGGTCCACTACGTCTGAAAGCGCCCAATGGACTGAAGGAGTTCCTGCTCTACAACTACCCTACCCTGCACCGCTACACGGAGGAAGAGCAAGAAAAAATAAACAATCACTATCCAGCAGCCCTTGCCTTCGACCTACACATAATCCAGACATCATGAAAACATTATCCACAGCCCCCGTAGCCCTGTTTGTCTACAATAGGCTGCACAACACCAAGCAGACCATAGAGCATCTGAAGAAGAACAAACTTGCCGACCGTACTCCCCTCTACATCTTCAGCGATGGCGGAAAAGACAAGAGATCATGGAAAGAAGTGAACAGACTGAGAAAGTATCTACACACTATCGACGGATTCGGCGAGGTACATATAGTAGAACGCCCGGAAAACTACTATTTAGAAAACAACATTATCGAAGGCATCGCCTATGTACTGCAACACCACGACACAATTATCGTACTGGAAGATGACATCTGCACCTCACCTGTCTTTCTGGAATATATGAACAATGCCTTAAACAAATATATCCATACCCCACAAGTAATGCATATAGCAGGTTTCACTAACCTGGATATCCAACAATCGGACGACACCTATTTCACTCCCCACATGAGCGGATGGGGATGGGCGACATGGAAAGACCGATGGCAGCACTTCGTCCATTTCACCTCGCGCAAGGAAGCCCTGCAAGGAATGACTGTAAAAGACTTCGAGAAACTGGAATACGGCGGTAACTTCCACTGCCTGCATTCACTCGACAAACATCCTATCCCTTGGGACATCTGCTGGGAAATAGCTATCTACAAGCAGAAAGGTCTCTGCCTATGCCCCACTCACACTCTGATAAAGAATATCGGAATAGGTAATGGTACCCACTTCAACTCCAACCGGCTATTCGGATGGTACGAGTATGACCGACCTTACCGGACGGAAAGCATCATCCTAAACAATATTCCCATCAAAGAAAACCCTGCCATCGAAGCCCTCTATGCCCAAGCGCTAAAAAATCATGGTATGAGATATAACTTCCTTGGTAGAATGGTGCGCTGGGCTTATCTCAAAATCAAAGCTAAACGTACATAAGGAAGAAGATTTCAGAGCCTAACAGGTGCTGTTTCTCCCCGAAAACCACTACTTTTGTCTCATATTTCCGACAAGAAGGGATAACTTGAAGCAAAGAACGCTATGGAACAAGAAATCATACAAAAACGAATACACGAAGTAAGAAGGTTTCCTTCTGATTTCATGTTTCAACTGACAAAGGAAAAATGGGACAACTTGAAGTCACAAATTGTGACTTCAAGTTGGGGCGGTACACGCAAACTGCCTTTCGCTTTCACCGAGCAAGGACTTGCCGCAGTGAACAGCCATCAGGAATTGGAGGATTTAAAGAACCGGATAAAGGCATTAGAGGAGATTAGTGAAGAAAACCTCTCTGAACTGAACGACCTCTCAGAAGACAGCCGTAGAGAATTTGACGACATCTACCTCGCTCTGTCGCAATTATCCCAGAAGAAAATAACGCAACAGCAACCTATCGCTTACAAAGCCATCCAAAAAAGAAGAAACGAACAACAGTCATGAGAGTACTACTTATCAATACATCCGAACGCATCGGCGGCGCAGCCATCGCCGCCAGCCGTCTGATGGAATCACTCAAGAACCACGGCATCAAAGCCAAGCTGCTGGTACGCGACAAGCAGACCGACCAAATCTCCGTTGTGTCACTGGACCATAACTGGCGCATGGTGTGGAAGTTCGTCTGGGAGCGCATCGTCATCTGGAGCGCCAACCGCTTCAACAAAAAGAACATCTTTGCCGTAGACATTGCCAACACGGGAACAGATATCACCTCACTGCCCGAATTCCAGCAGGCAGACGTCATCCATCTGCACTGGATAAATCAGGGGATGCTCTCGCTGAGGAACATCGAGAAGATTCTCGCCTCGGGCAAACCCGTCGTCTGGACCATGCACGACATGTGGCCCTGCACCAGCATCTGTCACCATGCCCGCGAGTGCACCCGTTACCAGCAGGAATGCCACAACTGCCCCTTCATCCATGAAGGCGAAGGCAAACGTGACCTTTCCTACCGTATCTTCCGGAAGAAGATGAACCTTTATAAAGGAAGACGAATCAACTTCGTGACATGCAGCCATTGGCTGGAAGAACGCGCCCGCACAAGCGCCCTCTTCAGCGGACATGCCGTGACGTGCATCCCCAACCCCATCAACACCAACCTCTTCAAACCCCGCAACCGACAGGAAGCCCGCAACCGTTGCCTCCTTCCGCAAGACAAGAAGCTCGTGCTGTTCGGCTCGGTGAAGATTACGGACAAGAGGAAAGGTATCGACTACCTGATAGAATCGTGCCGCCTGCTGGCCGACAAGCATCCCGAACTCCGGGAACAGTTGGGCGTGGTCGTCTTCGGCAACCAGTCGCAACAACTGGAGAACCTGCTTCCATTCAAGGTCTATCCGCTGAACTTCGTCAGCAACGAACACCAACTGGTGAACATCTACAATGCCGTAGACATCTTCGTGACCCCCTCTCTGGAAGAAAACCTGCCGAACACCATCATGGAAGCCATGGCGTGCGGCATTCCCTGCGTCGGATTCAACGTAGGCGGCATTCCTGAGATGATAGACCATCTGCACAACGGCTACGTGGTACAATACAAGTCCTCGGAAGACTTTGCCAACGGCATCTACTGGACGCTGACCGAACCCGATTACCCGAGCCTCTCGGAACAGGCCTGCCGGAAAGCCGTATCCCACTATTCGGAGAACGTCGTCGCCAAGAAATACATTGACCTTTACAACAAAGTGACCGGAAGAAATGCATAACCACCCCACCCCGAAATTCAGCATCATCACCGTGACCTACAACGCCGAAGCGGTATTGGAGGACACGATTCAAAGCGTTATCTCGCAAACCTACCACCACGTGGAATACATCATTGTGGACGGTGCGTCCAAAGACGGCACACTCTCCATCATCGACCGGTACAAAGACCGCATCACCCGCATCGTAAGCGAACCGGACAAGGGACTGTACGACGCCATGAACAAAGGCATCCGCCTTGCCACCGGCGATTACCTCTGCTTCCTCAATGCCGGCGACAGCTTCCACGAAGACGACACCTTGCAGCAGATGGTACACTCCATCTCCGGCAGCGAACTGCCCGACGTGCTGTATGGCGAAACAGCGCTGGTGGATAAGGAAGGGCACTTCATCCGCATGCGCCGCCTCTCCGCCCCGGAAGCGCTTACCTGGCGAAGCTTCAAGCAGGGCATGCTGGTCTGCCATCAGGCCTTCTTTGCCAAAGCTTCCCTTGTGGAACCCTACGACCTGCAATACCGCTTCTCCGCTGACTTCGATTGGTGCATCCGGGTGATGAAAAAGGCACGAACCTTGCACAATACCCATCTCACCCTCATCGCCTATCTGGAGGAAGGAATGACCACCCAGAACCGTCAGGCATCCCTGCGCGAACGCTTCCGCATCATGGCGCGGCATTACGGACTAATGAGTACCGTAGCCCATCATGCCTGGTTCGTATTACGGGCCGTGATAAAGAAATAGCACAAATTTCGAGGACAAATATACTTTGTTCCCGCAAGACCTATACCTTGCGGGAATCTCCCCTATACCCAGCTCTCTACAGTATAGGAGTGAGTACCTAAAACATCCGGATGTTCTGCATATTAAGTCCTATACCGTGAGGGGCTAAGTCCTAAGACGTAGGAGATTAAGTCCTAAGGCAAAGGAGGCTGGGTAGCTGCAAGCAGCGCCTTCAACTCTTTTACCCCTTCCGAAGCTCCCTTTTGAATGACATGTATCGGACGCATGACGTGCGTGTCCACCGGCTTGGGGTCTATCAGATACACTTCGGTGGCACGGGGCACGTAGTTCAGCAGTCCTGCAGCGGGATAAACGTTCAGGCTGGTGCCGATGATGACGAAGATGTCCGCCTGCTCCACATACCGGATGGCAGTCTCAATCTCCGGCACCGGCTCGCCGAACCACACGATGAACGGGCGGAGCTGCGTACCGTCGCCCGCCTTATCGCCCAACTTTACTTCATATTCCTCCGGCGCCAGTTCCTTGACGAAATGCGGATTATAAGGGTCGCGGCTGGAACAAACCTTCGTCAGTTCCCCATGCAGGTGTATCACCCGCGTGCTCCCCGCCCGCTCGTGCAGATTATCTACGTTCTGAGTGACGACCGTTACATTGAAATCCCTTTCCAGGTCGGCAACACCCAGATGCCCGGCATTCGGCACCACATCGAGCAACTGCTTGCGACGTTCGTTATAGAAATTAATGACCAGTTCCGGGTTACATGCATACCCCTCGGGAGTCGCCACTTGCTCCACCGGATATTTGTCCCATAATCCGCCCGCATCACGGAATGTGCTGATGCCGCTCTCGGCGCTCATACCAGCACCCGACAATATGACCAAGTTCTTCATTTTCCGCTCCTTTCCTTTATTAAAGTAAGACAAATATAAGAAGAATGTTCAAGTTGTGATATAAATAAGAAAAATTAAATACTTAAAAGCCTTATCATTCAAATAAAAGACGTACTTTTGCCACTCATAAATTTGCAATAGACTGGAAAAGAAACCAATCCGGTCGTCAACAAAAGAATCTTATGGACAAATTCAGTTATGCTATCGGCCTTGGAATAGGTCAGAATCTTTTAAGCATGGGTGCCAAAGGCATTGCAATAGATGACTTTGCACAAGCAATCAAAGACGTTTTGGAGGGCAACCAGACGGCAATCAGCCACACAGAAGCCCGTGACATCGTCAACAAGTACTTCGCCGAACTGGAGGAGAAGATGAACGCAGCAAACATAGAAGCCGGCAAAAAGTTCCTGGAAGAGAACAAAAAACGCGAGGGAGTTGTTACGCTTCCCAGCGGACTTCAATACGAAGTTATCACAGAAGGAAACGTCGGTCACTATGCCAAAGCAACCGACCAGGTACAATGCCACTACGAAGGCACACTGATTGACGGAACGCTGTTCGACAGCTCCATCAAGCGCGGCCAGCCTGCCACATTCGGTGTAAACCAAGTGATACCCGGTTGGGTGGAAGCCCTTCAGCTTATGCCCGAAGGTGCCAAGTGGAAACTCTACATCCCCAGCGACCTGGCATACGGAGCGCAGGGTGCCGGCGAGATGATTCCTCCCCACAGCACGCTCGTATTCGAAGTCGAATTACAGAAAATTTTATCTAAATAAACAACAAGTAAAAGCAAAATGAAAAAAGTAACATTTCTCATGGCTCTTGCAGTAGCTGCCGGTATGGCATCTTGTACTGCTCAAAGTCCGAAAGCTGATTTGAAGACGGACATCGACTCATTATCTTACGCCATCGGTATGGCACGTACAGAAGGTTTGGACCAGTATCTTGCACAACAAGGCATTGACTCAACCCAGATGTCAGAATTCCTGAAAGGTTTCAACGAAGGCGCAGCCAAAATCGATAAGAAAGATGTGGCTTACATGGCCGGTCTGCAAGTAGGCCAGATGGTCAGCAAGCAATGGGTGGAAGGCTTCAACCAACAAATCTTCGGCAACGACTCCACACAGAGCATCAGCCGCGAAAATCTGCTGGCAGGTTTCGTAGCAGGTGTCATCGGCAAGGGTGGTGCTATGGATATGATGAAAGCTCAAGAGTACATGCGTACTCAGATGGATGCCATCAAAGAAAAAGCAACTGCAGAAAAGTATGCTGACAACAAAGCTGCCGGTGAAAAGTTCCTGGCTGAGAACAAGGCTAAAGAAGGTGTAGTAACTACCCCGAGCGGTCTGCAATACAAAATCATCACCAAGGGTAACGGTGCTGTTCCTGCCGACAGCAGCAAGGTGAAAGTAAACTACAAAGGTACGCTGATTGACGGAACAGAATTCGATAGCTCTTACAAGCACAACGAACCTGCTACTTTCCGTGCCAACCAGGTAATCAAAGGCTGGACAGAGGCCCTCACCATGATGCCCGTCGGCTCTAAGTGGGAACTCTATATCCCCTACGACCTGGCATACGGTTCAAGAGAAACCGGTAGCCAAATCAAGCCGTTCTCTACTTTGATATTCGAAGTGGAACTGTTGGGTATCGAGAAGTAATGTAACAATCCGAAGGGAGGGGCAAAACCCTCTTGATACTTCTTTTAGGCGCGGATTACGAGGAATAACGCGGATTTGGTAAACTAAATCCGTGAAATCCGCGTAATCCGCGCCTAACCGTTATCCTCACTTTTATTCATTTTTCTATCCCTTTTCATAGATAAATTAAAATAAAGTCCTATATTTGCTTACTATTTGATAACAACAAGAACTTTACTTATTTACTATTATGGAAAAAATAGACAATCTTGACCGGCAGATTCTGGAAATCATTTCCCAAAATGCCCGTATCCCTTTCAAGGACGTAGCTGCTGAATGTGGCGTGTCACGTGCTGCCATCCATCAACGTGTACAGCGCTTGATTGACCTTGGCGTTATTGTTGGCTCAGGCTATCATGTAAATCCCAAGTCCCTTGGATACAGAACCTGCACTTACGTAGGAATCAAGCTGGAAAAGGGCTCCATGTATAAGACGGTAGTTGCTGAGCTGGGCAAGATTCCCGAAATCGTAGAATGCCACTTCACCACTGGTCCGTACACCATGCTGACCAAGGTATATGCCCGCGACAACGAGCATCTGATGGATTTGCTGAACAACAAGATGCAGGAGATTCCTGGCGTAACCGCTACCGAGACCTTGATTTCCCTGGAACAGAGCATCAAGAAGGAGATTCCTATTTGCCCCGAGAAATAACGAACAACAATGGATTTCTTGAACGAATATCATCTGTCGGGCCTTGTCATAGGTATCTGCACATTCCTCATCATCGGCTTGTTTCACCCCATAGTTGTGAAAGCCGAATATTATTGGGGCACCAAGTGCTGGTGGATTTTCCTTTTACTCGGCATCGGCGGCATCATCGCCTCCCTTTATACAGAGAACATCATGATATCCTCCCTTCTGGGCGTCTTTGCATTTTCCTCGTTCTGGACTATCAAGGAGATATTCGAGCAGGAAGAACGAGTGAAAAAAGGCTGGTTTCCTAAGAATCCAAAACGGACTTATAAGTTCTAAGGACAAAGATCACAAGGAATTTTATCCAAAAGCCTTGCATATTTCAATAGAAAATGCTACTTTTGCCCTCGCTATCCAAGCAAGGATGCATCGGACTTGTAGCTCAGTTGGTTAGAGCAACAGACTCATAATCTGGAGGTCCCTGGTTCAAGCCCAGGCTGGTCCACGAAAAGAAAAGCGTTAATTGCTTGAAATCAAGCAGTTAACGCTTTTCTTTTTGTCCCTCACTATGAGTTGGGATAGGCTCAAATCAATAGAAAGTTGGCGGAACGTACAATGTTAAGTTTGATATTTTTGGGAGACACACCTAAAAACACAAAAGCCAACTAACTAGCAATAAATAAGTTGACTAATTCTATAACATTTTCCAAATATCCCTATTTAAAAGAATAAACCAAAATCTAATAAAATAAAGTTCATCTCTCAAGTGATTATTTAACCAGTATTTCATATTTTTGCAGATAAATTTCTGAATCTTTTACGACAAACATGAAAACATTTTTGAATATTAAGAGAATTTTTCTTTTTGTTATCCTTATCATTAGTAGCACCATAAGTAGGTGTCAAATTTATAAATACATAGGATTGGAAGATGGTCTGAACAATCAAAAAATATATCATATCCAGAAAGACCGACGAGGCTATATGTGGTTTCTGACCCAAGAAGGAGTAGACCGTTATGATGGAAAACAAATCAAACACTACAACTTTTCAGATGACAACATGAAGCTGGATTCACGTATTGCCTTGAACTGGTTCTATATGGACAATGAGGATATTTTATGGGTTATCGGTCAGAAAGGGCGTATTTTCAAATACGATTCGCAGCATGATAAATTCGAACTGGTTTACATACATCCGGAGTTAATCAGAAATAAGTCACAAGCATTTCTAAATTACGGCTATCTGGATAAGAATGACAGAATCTGGTTATGTTCTAAAGATAGCATCATATGGTATGATACTCGGACTGGAACCGCTTCACATATAGCGACACCGGTTAACAGCGAAATAACCGTCATTGAGCAAACGGACGGCAACCATTTCTTTATCGGTACGGGAAACGGCCTGTTTCGTACCCAGACAGAAAGAGAAACACTGAAGCTGATACCCGACGAAGTGGCAGAAAGTATCGGTACACCTGTGCATGAGCTCTATTATCATACAGTTTCAAAACAGTTATTCATAGGAAACTATAAAGAAGGAATACTTGTGTATGACATAGGAGGAAAAGGAAACATTATCCCCTGCCAATCCCCCAATAATGTAGAGTTCAACCAGATTGCCGCTTTGAACGACCATGAGCTTCTGATTGCCACAGGTGGAAAAGGCGTATATAAGCTGGACTTGAATACATACATGAGCGAACCCTACATAACGGCCGATTACAGCAGTTATAACGGGATGAACGGAAACAACATCAATGACATTTATGTGGATGAAGAGCAACGAATTTGGCTTGCCAATTACCCTACTGGCATCACCATCCGTAACAACCGTTATGGGAGTTACGACCTGATAAAGCATTCTATTGGCAACAGCCACTCACTGGTAAACAACCAAGTTCATGATATAATGGAAGACAGTGACGGTGACCTTTGGTTTGCAACCAGCAATGGTATCAGCCTCTATCAGACTGATATAAAAGAGTGGCATTCCTTCTTCAGTTCCTTTGATTCGGTACCGGATGACGAAAATCACATTTTTTTGGCGCTATGTGAAGCCTCCCCCGGCGTGATATGGGCCGGAGGATTTACATCCGACATCTACAAGATAGAAAAGAAGAAAGGATTCAAGATAAGTTACCTTTCTCCTGCTACCATTGCAGGAATACGTCCTGACCAATATATATTCGACATCAAGAAAGATTCGGACGGCGATATCTGGTCCGGTGGATATTATCACTTGAAATGTATCAATCTGGAGACTAAAAATGTACGTTTATATCCGGGAGTAAGCTCCATCACCACCATTCAGGAAAAAGATGCCCAACAAATGTGGATTGGCACACAAATGGGACTCTACCAGCTTGACAAGAAATCCGGAGATTACCGGTATGTAGACTTGCCCGTAGAATCTCCTTATATATGCGCGTTATACCAGAGAGACGATAGTATCCTATACATAGGTACCCGCGGGTCTGGACTGCTTGTATATAACCTCTACAAAGAGAAGTTCATCCATCAATACCGTACAGATAATTGTGCGCTGATTTCCAACAACATCTACACCATTATTCCCCGTCAGGACGGAAACCTGCTCATGGGGACAGAAGACGGGATTACCATTTATTCACCCAAAGGACACTTCTTCCGCAATTGGACACGGGAACAAGGATTGATGAGTGTCAACTTCAATGCCGGCTCTGCTACCACCTACGGCAAAAACTCACTTGTTTTTGGCGGCAACGACGGTGCGGTCAGGTTTCCGATAGATATACAGATACCGGAACCACATTACTCACGTCTGTTACTGCGCGATTTCATGATAGCCTACCATCCCGTTTACCCAGGCGATGACGGTTCTCCGCTGCAAAAAGATATTGACGAGACCGACCGACTGGAACTGGCCTACGAGCAAAACACTTTTTCACTGAATGTTGCCTCCATTAATTACGATTATCCTTCCAACATTCTTTTTTCATGGAAAATTGACGGTTTTCATAAAGAGTGGAGCCGTCCGAGTCAGGATAACCGGATTATTGTAAGGAATCTGCCTCCCGGCAGTTATACGTTACAGATTCGTGCCATATCCAATGAGGAAAAATACAAGACCTATGAAACAAGAAACATACAGATTGTCATAACGCCTCCGGCATGGGCCAGTGTTTGGGCTATGATTGGATATGCAATACTGCTGGTACTGGTTACGGGCATCATATTCCGTATCATAATGCTACACAAACAGAAGAAAATTTCGGATGAGAAAACGCGGTTTTTCATTAATACAGCCCACGACATACGTACTCCGCTTACATTGATAAAAGCCCCATTGGAAGAAGTTGTAGAAAACCAAATGGTAACAGAACAAGCGTTGCCGCATATGAATATGGCTCTCAAAAATGTAAACAACCTGCTTCAGCTGACAACCAACCTGATAAATTTCGAACGGATAGATGTCTACTCTTCCACCCTTTATGTTTCTGAATACGAACTGAACTCCTATATGAACAATGTTTGCGCCACATTCCGCAAATATGCCGAGATGAAACACGTCAGGTTTGTTTATGAAAGCAATTTTGACTATCTGAATGTGTGGTTTGACAGTGACAAGATGGGATCTATTTTGAAGAATATCCTATCAAATGCATTGAAGTATACACCTGAAGGTGGCAATGTATGCATTTATGCCTGCGAAGGAGAAAACTCCTGGAGTATTGAAGTGAAAGATACTGGAATCGGCATTCCCTCATGTGAACAGAAGAAATTGTTCAGAAATTATTTTCGAGGAAGCAATGTCATTAATCTGAAAGTAACAGGTAGTGGAATCGGGTTGATGCTGGTATACAAACTGGTCAGATTACATAAAGGCAAGATTCAGATTCAGAGTACCGAACATCAAGGTACTTGCGTACAGGTTACTTTCCCGAAAGGGAACAGCCATCTCCATAAAGCAAAATTCCTCTCTCCCCAAGCACCGGATAGATATTCGGAAGCTATCATGCCTCATGACACTTCAGAGCTATCGGCATCCATGGAAATATCCCAAACAAACAACTCTTTACAGCGTATTTTGATAGTGGAAGACAATGATGATTTACGCAATTATCTTGTTAACATGTTCAAAACGGGCTATAATGTTCAGTCTTGTCCCAATGGAAAGGAAGCACTTGTTATAATGCGAGAATTCAATCCAGCTATTATCATATCCGACATAATGATGCCCGAGATGGGCGGAGATGAATTCTGTTCGGTTATAAAAAACGACCTTGAGATGTCTCATATTCCTATCATCTTGCTGACCGCGCTAGGGGATGAAAAGAATATGCTCGAAGGGCTGGAAATCGGAGCAGATGCCTACATCACTAAACCCTTCAGTGTGGGAATACTCAAGGCAACGGTTAAGAACATACTTGCAAATCGTGCTTTACTCCGTCAGGTTTATAACAGCATCGAAGATAAAGAACAAAATCTTCCAACCAATTGCACCAATAATCTGGACTGGAAATTCATAGCCTCTGTCAAAGAATGTATAAAGAACAATATGGAAAATGCAGACTTCAATGTGGACATGCTCAGCAGCCTGCATCACATGAGTCGTACAAGCTTCTTCAATAAATTAAAAGCATTGACCGGTTATGCTCCAGCCGATTATATCCGGATGATACGTTTGCAACACGCCGCACAATTATTGAAACAAAACAAATATACAATAACAGAGATTGCCGACATGGTTGGATTTTCGGATGCAAAATACTTCCGCGAAGTATTCAAGAAATATTATAATGTAAGTCCAAGCAAATTCAACAAACAACAGGAAGAACCCGTTGATGGAACCAATTCATCGCCGCAGTAGAGCGGCACAATGATATGATGTGCCGGCAACTTACTGAAATCAGAGCATAATTTTGCAGGTTGCCACGGCCCGTTTTCCTTGATTCCGTCAAGGGGTTCAACTACTGACTCGTATGATTATCAGACATCTACCCTCTCCTGTGTTTTTCTGCCACCATAAGCACCGGCAACGCAGCACAATACGGCTCCCAGCAAAATAGCGAAAAACGAAATCAAAGCCGAGCGGGCTGCGGCATCTGTTGCCTTATCGGCAGCCACCAATGTCTTATGCTTAATCTCTTCCCATTCCTGTGCGGCTTCCTGCAGATTTGCCTGCAAGTTGCCAATCTGTTCTTTAGCTTCCTTGCGCGCATTTTCCAACAAGTTCATATATTGTTCTATCGCCTTGTCCGCTTCTGCCTTGGACATATCGGTATTGTTGGCCATGGCTTTGGCCAAGTCGTTCCGGTCGATACTTTTGCCTAAATCCTCCACACGCTGTTCCAGACGGTCCAGAAAACCGGCAATCGTTTTATCCGTTTCCTGCGGAGAACGGGCAATCTTTTTCACAGACTTGGTCAAGTCATCCTTCACAACTGCCAGCTGTTTCTGCAAATAATCCGGCTGAAGTTCGGGCACATCGCTCTTTACCAATGCAGTACGGATATTCTGAGATATGTTTCCTTCTTTCATGGAGGCGTTAAAATCTATCTTGCCGAACAGTTCCTCCGCTTCCTCAGACAATGCGGAAACCCCGTTGCCCACAACGCTGCCTGCTCCCGACAAAACGCTGCCCGTAACGGACGAAACCGCTCCAAGTGCATTTGCCGTCACTTTTGCAGCACCGGCAGCCAGGAAGATTCCCAGTACCACGGCAACAATCAGAGTAGTAGCCCAAACCAAAAAGCCATGGATGATTCCATCCATACCGGCCAGTTTTCCGGCAACAAAGCCGCCCGCCGCCATACCCACAATCAGAATGACTGCAGAACCAATCCCCACAGCAGTGCCTATGCCCGCAGCAGGATGATCGGACAACGGGTCAAACATAAACAATCCGATACTCGAATTCAGGATAGACAATAAAACAGAGATTGCCAATACAGTCATGACACCTCCCAAAACACTACCCCAGGACACTCTGCCCTTCAATTCCGCTAAACTTAATCTTTTCATAATCGCTAGGTTTTAGTTAATACTATATTCAGAGAAAAAAACAGTGTTGAAAGAGTTTTTGTTTGATTATCACCTGTCGGCATCATGAATATTTGTATAAAAAAACATAAATGGAGGTTCTTTACAAGGGTCAGAGAAATTATCACTTCGCGCCTTCAGGAGTTAACGAAGCTAGAGCCGACACTCTTTCGTATGTATTCACAGAAGTATCGGCTTTTCCGGTGAGACCGGTTTTAGCTGATAGCGCAACTGACTATGATTCAACAGACAAGCACTGCAAAGATGATGCAAGCAAATTACAGCGATACTGCAACCCTATTTGCAGCAGCAGTGCAACAAGTTTGCAGCAGCAGTGCAACAAGCTTGCAGCGGCAGTGCAACAAGCTTGCAGTAGCAGTGCAACAAGCTTGCAGTAACCATGCAGTCAGTTATCCATTTATTCTATCCTCTTTCCAGTCCGGTTCCATCTCACGGCGCCGGTGGCCATGTCTTCCGACTTCCATATCATCACCGCACGTCCCACGATAAAAGGCTCGGGAAGCAGCCCCCAGTAACGGGAGTCCTGCGAGTTCTCCGCCTTGTCGCCCGCCACGAAGTAGTAGTTCTCCAGGAAGCGGTATTCCCGTATCAGGCTGTCGCCCAGATAGGCGCGGCCGTCCGCATCCATGCGCAATTTCTTTTTCTGCTCCCAGCCCACAGGTTGCCGGTAGAGCAACCACGACGCGGAATCCATCTCCACCACCTGCCCCTTGGCGGGAACAGGCAGCGGCCCGAACTCCTTCACCGTCCAGCCCCAATCCTTGTTCCAGGGGAAGGTCTCCATCTGCACGCCCGCGACGCCGCTGTCGGGCAACAGGGCCATCGCTTCCTGGGAAGGCAAGTAGCCCACGTTCCCCTCATGGCCGGCTATCCGGTAGCGCCCGTTTCTTATCTCCAGCGTGTCGCCCGGCACCGCCACGCAACGCTTCACGTAGTAGCGCATCACGTCGAAGGCAATACTGTCCCAACTGCCCGGCCGATAGGGGAAGTTGAATACCAACACGTCGTCCCTCCGGTACCTCCTCCAGCCCGGCACACGGTATATCTCCACATCCTTCCCCTCCAAGGCGCCGGAGAGGTCGAACAGGCGCGCGCCGCCCGAACACTTGTCCACCAGGATATAGTCGCCAGGCAACAGGGCGGGCGACATCGAGTCGCTGGGAATCCTGAAGGAGACCACGGCAAACACATGCAATACACAATAGCCCGCGGCAAGCAGGCAAAGGTAAAAAGCGGCGTTCGTCAGCCTGCCAAGCCACCTTACCATAATCCTCTTCGTTTCCTTCCCGTCCATCCTTTCCTACCTTATCAGGTCCATGGTTATCACACTGTCGTTTTCCAGATAGAACACACGCTGGTTGACGATGCGGTCGGGCACGGTGAACCACAGCAGCGCATTCTCCGGGATATTCGTATAGCTCTGGGTGGAATCGGCGGTGCTGTCGTATTCCAGCGGGGAAAACGAAGCCGACTCCGCATCCCAGTAGTGGAGCGTGTACGGACGCTTGAGCAGCCTTTTCCGTTTCGGGAACGTGAACGCCCGTGTCTGGTCCGTACGGGGGATGAACTTGCGTACATGCCCGCTCGCATCCGCATGGAACGGGGCGGTAAGGAAGCGGAGCCGCCCGCCCGAGGGAGAATCCGCCACGATGAAGATGTTGTCGCATCCCACCCGGTGAAACTGACAGACCGTATCGGTGCGGCATCCCATGGCAATGGGCTCCCACCGGTAATAATTGTAGGCGCAAAGATAGACCCGGCCCGATGCATGCACGAACTCCCGGATGCGGTCGGTCGACACGCGGACATCGACGGGACGTTCGAGGTACTCCGGGCTGACGTCCTCCAGCAAGGGACTTTTCAGCCAGGTGGCATAGCCGTCGTCCGCGCCTTCCTCTCTGCCGGGCACGGAACAGAGGCCGAAATGGGAGCGGTATACCTTGGCGGGCCGCAAATTTCCCCGGCCGTTCAATACCGGCAGAAGACAGCAAAAGGCACCCGCCTCGCCCAGGGCTTCATCCACGCCTCGAAAGCGAGGTCGATGTTCCGTACCAGGAAAGCACTGTCCAGCGTCTGGATATCCTTGTAGCGGTGGCGTTCCACCATACGCCCCGCCCTTGCCAGCGAGTCGAGGTGCGCCTTGCCAGCCTCCTCCGTGGAGAAGTCCGTCAGCTGCGGGCGGTGTCTCCCATCGCCGGGCAGCGCGTAAAACTCCTCCTCGTAGAAGTGGTAGGGCATGTTCTCTATCAGGAAACGGGCGGCAGCGAGTTTCAGGCTGTCGTCCTTATAGTGCCACAGCACATGCTCCAGTTCCTGCCGGTTCTCACCGGCAAGCGCCAAGGCACGCTCCAGCGCGACATCCCGGCGGCAAGACGGGAAAAGCAGGAGCATCAGGCATCCGCATAACGGGAAGCACCGGAATATTTTACTCGGGGGCATTCGCATGATTACTCTTTCTATTTGTTATTTGGCATCCCCGCTAATCTTCAATGTCAACGGAGAATTGTCCGTATTGCAGTACAAGGTGATTGTCTTGTCGAAGTGTTCGGGGCGTTCGGCCTTATAAACCACCTCCAGGGTGGTTGCACCGCCCGGCTGCAAAGGCTCTTTGGAATAAGCCACGGTGGTGCAACCGCAAGAGGTGGTGACGTCCTGTATCACCAAAGGCTTGTCGCCCGTATTCTTCAAGGTGAAAGCTGACTTTTGCTCCTCCTGCCAGTCGAAGCTCCCCATCGAAACAGAACTACGGTCTATACTCACTTTGGTAATTATATGCTTACTCTTATTCTCCCGTCCTAGCTGTTTACCTTGGATAATATTCAGGTAGAGTTCTTTCACTTGGGGGTTATAAATAGGATTACCAATAGAAACAACTTTATTATCTTTATCAAGTAAAAAAGTTTGGAAAGACATATTAGACGATAAATGATTCAATTTATTAAATGAATCATTTATATCAATCCATACAGGATGTTTAAAGGCATTAACTTTCAATATATTAATTATTTCTTGCATATTCTTAGGATGAAAAATAAAATTCAAATTAACTTTCTTTTTTGAGATAGAATCTACTTCTTGCATAAAGATATTCCATCTGTTAAGTTGCAATTTACAACTTGTACACCCAATAGAATCAACATAACTAACTATTGTATAAGAATATTCTTCCAAAAATGCATTATCTAATGTATCAACACCTTGTATAGTAAATATAGTTGAATTCGGATACAATAGTTCCTTACCAATCCATTGTTCTATAGCAGAAACGACTTGTCTTTTCTTCTCTAAATTACTACAACTCGATAATAACATGAAAGGCACAAATAGGATAAAAAGAAATCTCATCATACATCAATATATCAATATGAAAATGTAAGAATATGATAATCTGGAGAATTACTGATACCATATATTTTCCTCATTTTCTCATTTACAGTAAAAGCAAGTACTCCCTTGTCTAATTTAAATATTTTCCGTGGAGTTCCATCCCAGCCAAAAACAAATATTTGTTCTGCCAAAATATTATACCCGTCTTCATCCTCTGATTTTCCACTAAATAATACCCAGAATTCATCTCCTACATGGACTGGAGAAAAATAAGCATCTCTTGTTTCACCTTTTACCCGTGAACTGGAATTCACTTTTCCATCATTGAACTCTTCAAAATGAGATGCAAAATATCGAGGCCCATGAATTCTATTGAGCAAATTTCCCTCTCTGTCATAAATATCAATCAGGTCAGTCCAATTATAACAAACAGCAATCCAATCCTGTTGATTTGTCGTAAATGAAAAAGAATACACATTCTTTTTTTCCACATCTGTTATTTCCCAATTTGCCTCTGGATAACGTCCTATTGAATCTACTACCTCTCCTTCGCTATTAAACTCATAAAATAGAAATGATGTATTCCGAGAGACATCGCCTATAAGCCTATCCTTTAATAACCTTACCTCACCGGAAATCGGTTTTTGTAATGAAATAAATTTCGTATACTGAAGTTCACCTGATTTGAAAAAATCTTCCATACTATATTCTAAAACTGTAGATTTTATCAAATCAGATATCAAGATTTTAGAATCATCATTGCCCACAATACGAGGAAGCAACATTTCTCCCGGCCCTTGCCCAACTGATATATGTTCTGCTACTTTCTTTTCTGTATTCACATTGAATACAAGTATTCTTTTATCACTCCTCTTATTTATCGTAATCAACATGCTATCATAAGCACACAAATGCGTAGGTGCTAAAAACAAACTATCAAATCCGGCAATCGTTTCCGCTTTTAACTCTATTATTTCTTTAAAATCATCATAGTCAACAAGGGTAGCATCTGAATATATTTTTTCATTTTGCTTACAAGACATTAGTAATAATCCTAAAGACAAAAGGCATAAAAAATTTTTTTTCATAACATTATATCTTTTCATAATGGAAAAGAGGCATAAATACATTCAAATAATAAATTCATGCCTCTTCACCTTCAACTCTTATTTTCCACGAGAATTATCACAAGTTATTCCTTGTACTTCTCCTGCATACCTAATAATACAAGTACATCGATCATCAGGCGTACAATAAGTATCACAATCCGAAGATCCACCCTCACCACTCGCCAACGCTTCCACATTAGCCAGCATCAAATCCGACATTGTATCAACTTTCTGATTCGTATAAATACCATATCCTGCAATCGCAGCAAATGCAGCAACAAAAGCTACTCTCATTATTTTTTTTATAATTCTTACTTTTTAGTTTTAAGTATTGTAATTCTTATCTGTTTCCGTATCTATCCTTTCAACGGAAAAGCAAACATGTTGCTTGTTCAATTTAAATCGTTATCTTTCTTTTCATATCATTTCGCATCCCCGCTAATCTTCAATGTCAACGGAGAATTGTCCGTATTGCAGTACAAGGTGATTGTCTTGTCGAAGTGTTCGGGGCGTTCGGCCTTATAAACCACCTCCAGGGTAGTTGCACCGCCCGGCTGCAAAGGCTCTTTGGAATAAGCCACGGTGGTGCAACCGCAAGAGGTAGTGACGTCCTGTATCACCAAAGGCTTGTCGCCCGTATTCTTCAAGGTGAAAGCTGACTTTTGCTCCTCCTGCCAGTCGAAGCTCCCCATCGAAACAGAACTACGGTCTATACTCACTTTGGTAATTATATGCTTACTCTTATTCTCCCGTCCTAGCTGTTTACCTTGGATAATATTCAGGTAGAGTTCTTTCACTTGGGGATTAATAGGATTACCGATAGCAAGAACTTTATTGTCACTATCAAGCAAAAAGGTTTGGAATGCCATATCTGTTGGAAAATGATTCAATTTATTCAAACAATCCTCTTCATCAATGCAAATAGGATACATAAAGTTATAACGCTTTAACAATATATACAAGTCCGACTTATTTGGAGGATCAAAATAAAAAAGAATGGGGATATTCTTATCCAAACTGACAGAATCAACTTCCATGATAAATTCTTTCCAAAACGGTAAACGCAATGTACAACTAAAGCACGCCTCCGAATTTACATAAGTGACAATACGATAATCAGATTTCATCGATAAGAAGTCAACACTATCTTTGCCATCGTATGTAATAAATAAGGTGTTTTCAGGAAACAAGATTTTCTTACCTATCCATTCCCTGACCATACTACCAATAGCCTCTTTTTTATTTCCGCTACAAGAATAAAATACTAATAATATGAGAAAAAATCTTATGTGTTTTAGAATTTTCATTTTATTTCATCTGTAATATGTCTTTTAATGAATAAATATAGACAATTGGATTTACCTCACGACTTAAACCATACAACATACCGTTTCCGATACTAAAGTCATATAATGATTTAGACAACAAGCAATGGGCTACAGGATTACCTTCCCAATCATAGACCAGCAAATGCGGACAATTGTAAGCATCTATACCCCTTTCCTTTATATTCTTTCCTGAATAAAGCACATATACGAAGCGTTCATCGGAAGCAATGCCGGCAATAGCATAAATATCGTCACGCTTAAAAGTAACAGCTCTCCCGATTTCAGCGGTCTGAAACTCCGGCAAAAAATAATGATGTTCTCGTTTCAACCTCAAACTGCCGTCCGGAAGTATCTCATAAAAATCAATCAGGCCGAAGCAAGCCAACACCAATGTATTTTGATTTCCCGTCATTATAGTCCCTGAAAACAAAGCTCCCTTATGCCTATAATCAAGAGAGGATATCCTTTCATGCGACGGATAATCCATGCATATCTTTGCACTCTGTGTCCTTTTATCAAATACATAGATACGTCCTTCACTAAAAAGTCCTATGCCAAATATATAATTCCCCATCTCACAGAAACGAAGAGGCAGCTCCCCTTCCTCTATCGGCAGTTGATAAACCAATGAATGCCTGGTGGCTGTGTCTTTCTGCAACCTATCCAAATCCATCTCATATATCTTTCCACGCCTATAATCGGCAAAACGGAAAAAAGTGGGACAATTTGTCTGACTTACAACATATTGAGGCATTTCATCTGCACCTTGTCCTATAACATTGCGGACTGTGACAAGATTAGTCCTCAGATTCCAAAAATTCAATTCCCGGTTACCAACCATGCTATGAAAAATCAGGAAACTGTCTTTATAGTGAATATAGTACGGATTTAAAATTCCCATTTCCTCCAAATCCAAAGAATCAGCCACTTGTAAATCAAGCACTTGTGTAAAGTCTAAAAATATAGGATCATCTTTACTACTACATGCAGAAAAGGAGAAGATAATTAATATACTTATAATTAGTCTCATTTTGAATCTTTTTAAGGTGCTAAAAACCAAGAATACATACCAGCACATTCTACTAAAGTCCCTTTCTTATGAATTGCTATTGAAAATGATACATATTTCTTGCCTTTTAGCAGCCTTTATTATTTCAATTAATTATAAAATGCGCCTTCTTCCTCCCATTGTTCCCAAGGGTAAAAGTACATACACCAACTATACTTAACACAAGCACAAGGTTGACCAACAATCACTTCACTATTAGCCAACGCCTCTGTATTCGCCAGCATCAAATCGGATATAACATCTACCTTCTGGCTCTCATATACGCTATATCCTGCAATCGCAGCAAATGCAGCAACAAAAGCTACTCTCATTATTTTTTTCATAATTCTTACTTTTTAGTTTTAAGTATTGTAATTCTTATCTGTTTCCGTATCTATCCTTTCAACGGAAAAGCAAACATGTTGCTTGTTCAATTTAAATCGTTATCTTTGCCGAAACCTCCTTTCCAGGGTGGGTTACGGAACGGGCGGTACGCAATGGACCAACAAAACGTTAGCCGTCCGCTCCTCTTCATCCCTTTTTATATTTTCTTTTATTCATTGTATCTGATATTCTATAAGCGGCTCATCCTTCGAATATTTTCCACAGAAAGCATCTCATCGGATGCCTTGTCATGCAAATCGAGCACCACCGCTCTGTCTTCCCTGCACCCGGATGTGGAAAGGATGTCGCATAGTCAACGATATTGAACTAAATAGACTTTCACATGATCTATGGGACAATCCACAGAACCACTTCCAATACAATTTATAAGTTCCGCTTCTTCACCCGATGCCAAAGCCTCTATATTCTCAAGCATCAGACTGTCCAACTTTTCATGTTCAGCACCTAATTGAAAGGAAGCGACTACAGCCGCCGAAAACAAAACTGTAAATAGAATTTTCTTTTTCATTTTTTCCATGTTTATTGATTGAATGATAGAGCAAAGTTAATGGAAAAGAAAAACTCCATCCAAATTTTCAACCTGACAAAAACTGACAATCAAACAAAAAGTTGAAAATGTCAGATTTTGTCAGATTTTGTCAGATTTTGTCAGAACACCATTCAGGCAGGATATTCCTTGATGGAACGATGGATTTTTAAGTGATAGACGAACTTTTCACCTTCAACCGTACAAATGGAAATCTTTGACAAATAATTACGCAATCTTTTTATATTCTGATACAATTTATCCTGAGTACCACTACCATCCGGCCACAATAAATGCAGAATTTCATCATTAGACAACGTATAATTTTCCGCATCCAGGAAACCTTGCAGCAATCGGGCAAGCAATGGCGCCAACTTTACGACATCATCTCCTTTCTTCAACAACCGGGAATCGGCATCAAAGTACACACCTTCTTCCAACCGATAAGTATGTGGACGGCTCTCGCGACCAACAACCACAGGAACTTCCTTTTCTATCACGATGTGCTTTTCCTTAACAAAAAGACGATAATAAACCCTATACACATACCCCCGCATAAAGAACAAGAGAATACAAGAAACAATCAAGGCAACCATCAAAGCCATCTCCTTCCAGGAAAGAACCGTCCACCAAGGATGATAAAGGTATCCGGTCACCCCAACCTCACATCTGCATCCTATATAATAAACGGACAGACTATCCGATTTGGACAGATAAGAAGAATCGGCAGAATAAGTATAAGACTCGCGTTCCTGCCAGTCTGACACGGAAATGCGTACGACCGTTGTTCCGGAAAATCCCATTGCAGCCAACCGATTCTTCCAAAACATATTCAACGAATCGGCATTCGGAGGAGATACATGCAGAAGATAAGAGCATATTCCTCTTAATTCAAAAGCCTGTTCTATATTCCGAGAGTATTTCTCATACGGAATCCAATAGTCTCTTTTGCCGTATTCGCTTTCTAACGACACTTTTATCGGTTTCTTCTCCATGCCAACGGAATCATCCGGCAACCGCACATTCCCCGACATACTGCGATGCACATCAATCTCCTTCCACTTCTGCAACCCCTCTTGCAAAGCCACGGGAAAAACACTACGCGCCTGCATCTGCCAAAACTTCAGCCGGTGTTTGTACAGAAAACAACCGGCGACCCCTGCCGCCACAATACCTATGAATGCGTATATCAATAGCTGTTTCCAATCTTTCTTCTTCATCGTCGATTTATGTGTAATTCATTATAACAGACCGAAAAGAAAATCAAAAAAAGCGGAATAGAAAAACTTTTCAAGCAAAAATTAAGAAATTGTTTTGAAGGAATCCTTGTTGTTTTATGATTCATAGGTATTTGTTGTTTGACCTACCACCTCCCCCTACGGGGACTCCTCCTTCCAGAAGGAGGAGAATCCAAACATATTTATCGAGTAAAATCAAAACAGTTTCTAAACAAGCAGCCGATACTTATCGTTTATATACATGAAGTGTTTTCAAACTTCAATGCAGTTTTTGGGAACTATTCAAATCATTAAATAGATGTTAAATTCATTTCAGTCGCTCGAACTATCTTTTTTGACGAACTGTTTTTTAGATGACATCGAGCAACAAAGTTATTTATCACTTTGTGTACAATCACAACTACACAAATGACAATATACCGCGTGTGACATATATTTTATTGTATTACCATTAATTTATTTTTAATTATGAAAAAATCTATCTTTGTTTTAGCACTCAGCATGGGAACCCTTGCCATGCACGCGCAAAATGACCGTACAGCCCTTGAAGGCACACGCCCTGGCGATAACTGGTCCATTGAACTGAAAACCGGTGCCGTAACACCTCTTACCCACAGTGCCTTCTTTAAAAATGCCCGACCGGCCTTCGGATTCGGGATAGGCAAACAACTTACTCCCATCTTCGGCCTGGGCATTCAAGGCATGGGATATGTAAACACCTCGGCCAGCAAAACCGCTTTCGATGCCTCCGAAGTAAGCTTGCTCGGAAAAGTCAATCTAATGAATCTTTTTGGAGGATACACCGGAGAACCACGCGTCTTCGAGATCGAAACAGTGTCGGGCATCGGCTGGCTGCATTACTACCAGAATGGCCCTGGTGATACGAACTCCTGGTCCACACGCCTCGGCCTGAACCTGAACTTCAATCTGGGTGAAGAGAAAGCATGGACACTGGGCATCAAACCGGCCATCGTATATGACATGCAGGGAGACTTCAGCAGAGCCAAAAGCCGTTTCAACGCCAACAACGCCAGCTTCGAACTGACCGCCGGACTGACTTACCACTTCATGAGCAGCAACGGCAGACACCATTTTACCAATGCACGCCCCTATGACGCCATGGAAGTAGCCGAACTGAATGATGCAGTCAACGGCCTGCGGTCACAATTGAATGACAAGGACATGCAGCTGGACAATGCCATGCAGCAAGCAAGCAACCTGCAAAAAGAGCTGGCCGACTGCAGAAGCCAAGCCGCCAACGTGGAAACCGTGGTGAAGAACAACCGCATTCCGGAATCCATCGTTACCTTCAGACAAGGAAAGTCGGCAGTCGACGCCTCTCAATTACCTAACGTAGAGCGCGTGGCCACTTACATGAAGAAACATCCTGAAGCCAAAGTCATCATCAAAGGGTATGCTTCTCCCGAAGGCAACCTTGCCTTCAACGAGAAACTGGCGAAAGCACGTGCCGAAGCCGTGAAGAACATACTTGTAAGAAAATACAAGATCGATGACACCCGCATTGCCTCCGAAGGCCAGGGAATCGGCGACATGTTCTCCGAACCGGACTGGAACCGCGTCAGCATCTGTACCATCGAAGAAGGCAAATAACCTCCTTTTGCAAACGGATGCCCGATTCCGAACGAGATAAATGACTTTTCTTAATCCCCCTCATTTTCTTTCCGCTTTTAGCGATAGAAAGAAAGTGAGGGGGAAATTAATAAAACAGATTACATTATGGACTTACACTCAGGATTACCCTATTGGATTATCAGAAATTCCTTATTAGACTATTTCCACCCATTGGAGGAAGATTTTTCAACAGATGTGGCCGTCATAGGTTCCGGCATAACAGGAGCCTTGATGGCACACGAATTGTGTCGTGCCGGAATAGAATGCTGCGTGATTGACAAGCGCAGCATCGCAACCGGAAGCTCCGCAGCCAGTACCGCTTTGCTACAATATGAAATAGACGTTCCACTTTGCCGGATGGCAGCAATGATTGGCGAAAAAAATGCTGTAACAGCTTACCGGGCATGCCTGCAATCCATCACCGACATCAAAAAAGTATTGGAAGAAACGGGCGTCAGTGCCGGCTACGAGCAACTTCCCAGCCTCTTTTACGCCAGTAGCCCGGCAGACAACAAGCTACTGAAGCAAGAATATGAAATACGGGAAAAGCATAAGCTACCGGTCAGTCTGCTCAAGAAAAAAGAGGTCAGAGAACAATATCACGTGGAAGTATCCGGTAATGCCCTTGTAAACGAAGCTTCCGCACAGATGGATGCCTACAGAGCCGCAACCGGACTGCTGGCTCACAATATGAAGGAAAACGGACTGAATGTCTTCACCCATACCGATATCAAGGAGTACAAGGAAACGCCTGACGGCTGCATCATGACAACAGACAAAGGACATAAAATCAGATGCGGATATATAATCGTAGCCGCCGGATTTGAAGCCGGGCAATTTCTTCCGCAGGAAATCATGGAACTGACTTCTACCTATGCACTCATATCACATCCGGTAGCTCCGGAACACCTATGGCCGACACATTGCCTGATTTGGGAAACGGCCGACCCGTATCTATATATCCGCACCACCGACGGAAACCGGATTATCATAGGTGGCGAAGATGAAAAGTTCAGTGCTCCGCAGCGCCGTGATTCGCTACTCAGAAAGAAAACCCGTATCCTGGAGAAAAAATTCAGAAAACTATTACCTGACATACCTTTCAAAACGGAAATGGCATGGTGCGGCACATTCAGTACTACCAAAGACGGATTGCCCTTCATCGGCAACTGGCCCGGCAAAGAGCGACTGTTCTTCGACCTGGGATATGGTGGAAACGGAATCACTTTCAGCATGATCGGAGCACAAATAATCTGCAATCAGCTGCAAGGCATCAAGGATGAACGCAGCCGGGTCTTCGGTTACGAAAGAATCGGGAAATACTGGTAAGGGCACACCTCAGTGCCCGTTCTCCCATACAAATATCCCAAAACAAAAACGAATCGGCCACTACTGCCAACCAACGCATTTTTGTTTTGGGATATTCCAGTCAACATAAACGGCTATACAGCCATCAATACCTTTCGAAGCCAACGCCCAGCCACTGTGGCATACGGGGTTTGCCGTAAAAGTAATAGAACAGCAGTCCCACCCAACTGGTGAGAAGCACCAGGACAATGGCTATCAGCTTTCTTTCTGCCGGCGCATGAATACGCCATATTTCGAGAGCTGCTCTGATAGTCAGTACCAATCCTACAATCCATATTACAAATCCAACCATAATATACTTATATACAAAAAATTACTACCGACATAACAATACATTCCAAAGAATCAGTCAAGCTTCTTCTCAACTTCCTTTTTCACGTCATTATATCCTTCCTTTATCTCCTTCTTGGCCTTTTCAGCACCTTGTCTGACATCTTTCTTCGCATCTTTCCACGCGTCCTTTACAGCATCGGCACCATCCTGAACTTTATCAGACACCTTGTCAGCTGCATTATTGACATCACTTTTAACTTTTTCTACTTGATATTCCACTTTTTTCTGCTCTTTCTTGTCACGACAAGACGTGAAAGACACTACCAGTGTCAATACCAAAATTGCAAACAATAACTTTTTCATACTCATCAAAATTTAATTATTTTAAGACTGTCCGGGAACTACATTCCCGGACAGTCTGTACAAACTTTAAGGTTTCAAACTCTTACTTCTTCTCTGCCTTTTTGCATGAAGTTGAAGACTTACACTCTTTGGCCTGAACACTCTTCTTCGTGTTCTTTACCTCTTCCTGTTTCTTTTCATTTTTCTTGTTCATAATTAAATGGTTTATGGTTAATAATCACAGCGGTTATAAACCGATGTTTCTTTCAATTCACTGATATTTGCACCAAGATGCCTTCTCCTCCGGAGTAGCCGACAGAACCTGCCCACTACGCTCTTTAGACAAATGTGCTTCTTTCTTGGCAATATTCTTTTCCGAACGGTCCGTGCCTTCCGGTTTTCTGTCCAGCAATCCGTTGGTACTCCTCACTTCTTCAAGCGGCTTTTCTATATATTGCCACTGCTCTTTCAGTTGCGTACTCTCGCCCTCATTCCAAGGTCCGCGGGCGTCTTCTCCTTTCGACAAATCGAAATACAGGTTGCTATATCTGGGGGAGGTTTGAAATACTCCCGGTGGGAAATTGGGCTGGATTGTTGCCAAAGCCGCCTCAAACTGCTGGTAGTGCGTCACCTCACGGGCCATAAGGAATCCGAGCGTTTCCTTTACCAAAGGATCGTCTGTCAGCTGAAGAAGGTTTTCGTAACCTATCTTAGCACGAGCCTCTCCTGCCATATTGGAACGCAAATCCACTGTAAGTTCGGCTGTAGCAGATACGTAAGTAGCACACCAGGGGTTTCCGTTACTATCTGTCAAAGCCGGACTGCCGGGAGCACCTACCAGGAACTGCGGATTGGTGAATGCTTGATGAATTAACTCTTCTTTGGCTGATTTACCACTCATCATTGTATGAAGCGGCGTATCTTCAAGAGCATCCTTCATTTCTCCGTTTACCTTTCCCAGAAGCATCTGGATAGTGGCTCCCACAATTTCCAGATGGCCGAATTCTTCAGTAGCGATATCCATCAGCATGTCATACTTATCCGGAAATGGATTATGGCAACTGAAAGCCTGCACGAAATACTGCAAAGCAGATTTCAATTCTCCGTTCGCTCCACCGAATGCCTCGAGCATTACACGTGCAAAACGTGGATCGGGTCTTGATACCCGGGCATTGAACTGCAAATCTTTTACATGATAAAACATAATCTTTTCAATTTGGAGTTAAAATTTAGGTTCATTCGGGTGTGCTTTCCGCACACCCGCCGAGCTTGTACAACTCAAACTCATACTTCCTTATGTAAGGACAATCCGCATCACATAGCTTCTTCCGCTTCAGACTGCTTCCGATAGACGGCATGCATCTGTTGCCAAACAGCCTGCTGCAACATAGCCGATATGCTTCGAGGGCTTTCTTTTTTTCCTCGCTACATCCTTTGAGGTATGCTAACCGGGATATCCGATACAGTTTTTCATAACTTCTCTTCCTACCGTCAGCGTACAACTGATATTTCAGACTTTCTTCCCATTTCATAAGCGTATGAGTAGTCTACAAGTTACTTGTTCAGGTTCATTTCTTTACCTCGGAAGCCATTGTATGCACTTTGCCTTTAAATTCATCCGCTTTCCCGGCAAATTCGGAAGCTTTGTCAGCCACCTTGTCCACTACGGCTTTTCCGGTATCCGCCACTTTTTCCCCGGCTTCATCCAGCATGTCCTCTGCCTGACCGGTTATCTTATGAAAGGCGTCACATACTTTTTCCTTCAACTTCTTGGCTTTCGAAGTGCGTGAGAAACGATAAGCAAGAGCACCGATGACCGAACCTACTCCCAGGCCGATCCATAAACTAGAATTTCTATTTTCCATAATTAAGTTGGTTTTAAATGGTTAAAACAATTAAATTTCAATTCTTTTTCTGTTATTAAACAACGAAACAATCCACAGCAATACAACAGCTCCTACAGTTGAAGTTATCAAGCTACCCAGCAGGCCCGTCGTTGCTATTCCCAGCAAACCGAACACCCACCCGCCTAAAACGCCACCAACGACGCCCACTAACAGATTGACAAGGAGACCGAAACCACCGCCTCGCATTAGTTTACCGGCAATGAATCCGGCAACAATTCCAATAATAATGTACCACAGAAAATACATAGGCTGATTTTTTTAAGTTACACATTCAATTTTGAGATTTACATGTAAATATGAATAGATATATCATTCCTTGACTTCAAATAGAAAGAAAAAACCTTCAGTCCTTCATATTGCTATCATTTTACCTGTCTGCAGTTACTTGAAAACAAACATGCTATTGCTCCAATAACAGAACTGATTATTAATCTGACGCGCAAATCAAAACTTAGACTTTTCATGACTATCGATTTTAATAACAAACAAACTTAACATCTTATATTTATTAAGCAACTATTCTTAAATCAGTTGGATGTAACCGATTTTATCCTTCGTTATGTACTGAAGAAACACAGCATTCAAAAAAATAGTTCGAGACATAAACATGAAATTAACATCATTTTCTTGCTTTATAAAAAAATGAAAAAGAAGTCATACTTCATATCGACATTTTTCATATATGTAATAATATACAGCAAACAAATGCAGGCAGCATTTGTTGTTTACATAAAAAGAGAACTGTTCTCTTTAAAAGAAACATTTTATTAACTAAATGCCTTAATTATGAAAAAATTATTTTTACTGGCCATGATTGCATTGGCATCAATGGGTATGAAGGCCCAGACAGTGAAAGGTGAAAGCTCTTTGATGGGCAATGTCGGTTATCAAACCAACTACGAAAGGTTTGGTCTGGGAGTACAAGGACGCTATGCAATAGCGAATAATCTTCGGATTGCTCCGGATGTGACGTTCTACTTTCCTAAAGACAAAGTTACCGGACTGGATGTAAGCGTGAATTTCCATTATGTCTTCAACTTCAAAGAAGACGGCCAAGGATTTTCGGTCTATCCTCTTGCAGGTATCGGTATGCAGAACAACTTTTATGGCAAAAAGAGTATTGAAATAGACGGGAAAGAAATGGAAATGGACCGGAGCAACTCTACTAAATTCGCTTTCAACTTGGGAGGAGGCATCACATTACCCATCTCCGAACGCAGTTATCTGAATGCAGAAGCCAGGTTTATGTTTGCCAAAGATGACAATGTGGCAATCATGTTGGGATATGGATACAAATTCTAAAAAGCCTGCACGCTGATAATCTAATTGTTCTTCAAACAATAAACACCTTTATCAGACATTTACAGTGTCATTTTACTTAACGGTAAAATGACACTGTATCTTAAGTAACACATCGCCCACGCTCTATATTACCTGCTCTTCTATTATACAAATTCAATGCAGAATGACAGAATCTTGATTTACCCCATAATCTTCCGGTTTATAGTATCTGTCTTTGGAAGGAGTCGCAAAAAAACAACCATTTCCCAACACATCACAAATAGTAGGATACACTCTTCCTCGAGACATTCTCAACAGTAAGATACAATACTCATCCTTAACAACATACCCCAGTTGGAAGGAAGTTCCATCCGGACTTCTGAGCATCCTGCTATGTATTTCGGGCTTCTCTCCAGTAAAGAGCAAATCCAATTCTACCATACCATCTTTTGCCAAATCCAATTTTAACAAATTACGATACGGAGAAACAAACACTGCTCCCAAAACGTACCACTGCAAGCTATCCACTGCCTGCAAACCACTTGTTGCCTGCTCCGGTGCAGACAGTACATCATATCTTTTCCCCCTTATACGTTGCATCAGGGAAAAATCGAAAGGACTTAACAAGTGAGAATTCCTCATAGCACAATTCACAAACGAAAAATTCCCCTCCACATCATTCTTTATAGCCTCAGGGCTGACATCAAAGATTTTATAACCCTGTTTTGCCACTTCGATGATGCAGTTCGACATCTTCGCCTGAAACGGAGCCGCCGCCTTATGGTCCCGATAGAGGAAAGAAGTCCCGAAATCCGGCAAATAGGAATAGAAGATGTTCTTGTCCAGTACCAACGTAGGGTTCCTATCCGCCGCAACCACAATGCCACGGTCTACCGTATCATAATACACCTCGTTGAAAATGAAAAAGCCATCTGCTTCCACACGTATCCCTTCCGTAGAGCGGAAACCTTTCAACCCCAAGTCCAGACCGCCAGTGGTGTGCATGGAGAGAATATGCAGGTTATTCAAAATATGTCCCGCCGACTTTGTCACGAGTCCATACTTCGTGCTATATATGAAAGTATTGGAAATCTTACAGTCACAGCAAGCTTGGTCTATATAGATACCATATACCTCTTCGTTGGACGAAATGCCTTGTATCGTCACATTGTCTATTTTGGTATCACTGCTTCCCGTTCCTCTGAAGTCGTCGGTAACGCTGATGCGGATATGTGTGTTGCGCCCCTTAAACAAACTGATACTTTTCAGGGAAACCAGCTGTTTCAATCCGTTGACCATGATTCCGTTCTCCACATTATAGCAGTCGAACATCCCACCCTCGATATAAGAGAAGCGCCGGTGAGTAACGTCGGGCGTTGTCATCTCCGAATAACCCACTTTCAACAATGCTTCCATCGGCAAATCGGTCTTTATCAATGCATTCTTGTCAAAAACAATATTTACATTCTTCGTATAGTCGTAGGGCAAGACGATAGGTTCCGACAGGTTATAGGTACCGACAGGAAAATACAACGTCTTCCCGTAGCTCCTCACGACAAGCTCATTCAGTTCAGAGCCTATCACAGAACCGTCGTTCCGGACACCATGCCTAATGACAGAAACGATGTCATTGCCTCGCTCCACACGCTTCTCCGCCCAAAGTGGCTGGAAAAAGCAAAAACATACAAAGAAGCTACAAAGAATAATCCAGCTACATTTCTTTTCTTTCATTGTCTTGTTCTTCAAATATTACTAAAGTACTTATTTTCGCATCACCAGAAAATGGGTAGAGACTTTCCGCTCTCCACGATGGTCAAAGATTCCGTTATCAGTAGGATAATTCACGACATTCGTAACATTGTCCCCTTTTCCTATGACATACATAGTCGTGGAACCTCCGCCATCCATATTCAGTGCATATTGCGGAGAGAAGTATTTCACGATAAAGCCGGTCAGTTCCTTTGCGTTCATGCCTTCTGCCTGACCGGACCGGCGTCCGTCGACGGTAATGAGCAGCAAATCTCGGTCTTCCGTCAAGGCAATGGCAGTACGGGGATGTCTGACTCCCTGATGGCGGTTCTTGTCTTCATAATCCAGTCCGTTCAGTTGTTCCGGCGTATATGCGGCATCCACAAAAGAGACGCCGCAAGGCACGTAATTATCAACCAGCATCGGGGCACTGGCTATGAGATTCCGATGTGTATCCGCCTTATAGCATGCAATGGCATCCACCCCGTCTTTACCGGCAAACCATATTCCGATGTCCTCATTGTTGCTCCAACAGACAGCACCCTCATGCTTCCAGAAGCGGAGATGGTCGGGCGCCAATGCCACTTCCGAAAACACGGTATTTTCCGCCTTCAAGTAGATGGCTTCCTGCTCATACCCTGCATTCATTCCAGCTATAGCTCCGGCGGACTTGGCAAGTTCGGACAACGTAGAACACTCCGGAACATACCGCAAGGCAAGCGTATAGTCAGGATTTGTCAAATCAAGTTCCAATACATTCACGATCTGACTGGCATCCGAAACTTCATCTTTTGCTGCAAAATTATAGTAAATGATTCCGTTGGCAATCGTGTCCGTTGTCCAGTTTGTCTTATCAAGCAACGTAGGCACCTTGACAACCGGATTGCCCAATAATGTCTTTTCTCTATTTCCAGTAACAGAACAACTGCTGCATAGCATAGCCACTGACAACAGCAACGTAATGAAAAAAGTTATCATCTTCATATAAACATAATCTTCAAATTAAAGAACTTATTCTGCTTTGAACACCTTCGTCTGGACATCACGGCTGTTAGGACCGACCATCACTTGAAACTCACCCGGATCATACCCGTATTGCAAGTCCGAATGGTAGTATTTCAAGTCCTCTTCTGTCAACGTGAACACCACTTCCCGCTTTTCCCCTTTCTTCAAGAAGATGCGCCGAAAAGCTTTCAGTTCCTTGACGGGACGTGCCACCTCAGCCATCACATCACGCAGATAGAGCTGTACGATTTCCGTACCGTCACAAGTACCGGAATTGGTGACCTCCACGGAAACCGCCAACTCCCCGTTCTTGGGAAGACATTCCGAACCAAGCCGCATATCACCGTACTCAAAAGCCGTATAGCTCAGCCCGAACCCGAAAGGATAAAGCGGCTCATTATTTTGGTCAATATAGTTACTCTGGTAGCGGTTGAACACCCCATCTTGCGGATCGGGGCGACTGGCACTCAAATGATTATAGTATAACGGCATCTGTCCTACGGCACGTGGGAAACTGGTAGTGAGCTTTCCGGCAGGCACGGCGTGCCCAAACAATACGTCGGCTATGGCATCGCCCGCCTCACTGCCCGCAAACCATACATTCAGTATAGCAGGAACATGTGCCGTTTCCCAATTAAGCACCAACGGACGTCCCGTAAACAATAACAGCACCACCGGCTTTCCCGTCTTCACCAGTTCTTTCAGCAACGCTTGCTGCGCATCCGGCAGTTCCAGTTCCGTACGTGAGGCCGATTCACCCGACATATCCGCACACTCACCCAAAGCGGCAACAATCACATCCGCACGGGCAGCCACCTGCAACGCCTCCCGAAGTAATTTCCCATTGTCTCCACGCTCCAAAGGACGGAAGCCGACGGCGCCTTTCTCCATTTCCTCCTCGTAATAGATATTGCTGCCTTTGGCATGAAAGACTTCGCCCCTGCCCTTCATCGCGTCGCGCATCCCATCGAGCAGGGAACGGTGGTCGGAAGGAACACAAGTCAGACTCCACATGCCGCACATATTGTTGCGGGCATCGGCCATAGGTCCTATCAGCGCTATCTTCTTATCCATAGAAAGAGGCAGCAGACTTCCCTCGTTCTTCATCAGCACGAAGGTTTCACGTGCCACCTCACGCGCTTCTTTGCGGTGCTCGGGCGTAAAGATTTCCTTCTCCGCACGTACCGTGTCGCAGTATTTGTAGGGGTCGTCAAAAAGTCCCATTCTATACTTAGTCTCAAGCACCCTACGGCAGGCACGGTCAATATCAGCTTCAGAAATGAGTCCTTCCTCCAATGCCGACTCCAAAGTATCCAGAAAACCGGCGGTGACCATATCCATGTCCGTTCCCGCCTTCAAAGCAAGCACGGAAGCCTCTTTCTTGTCGGCCACGCCGTAAGTTTTCATCTCTCCGATGGAATAATAATCGGTAACTACCATGCCGCCAAATCCCCACTCGTTACGAAGAAGATTGGTCAGCAGCCACTTATTGGCAGTGGCAGGAATGCCATCCACAAGGTTGAACGCGCTCATCACGCTCCCCACACCCGCCTCAACGGCTGCTTTATAGGGAGCCAGATAATTGTTGTACATGCTCAATCTGCTCATGTCCACCGTATTATAATCACGTCCCGCCTCGGAAGCACCATACAGTGCAAAATGCTTGACACAGGCCAGTATTTCATTATTAGCCTTCATAGCATCACCCTGATAGCCATGTACGTATGCCCTCGCCATCAAAGCGCCCAAGTAAGGGTCTTCTCCGTTCCCCTCGGCAATGCGTCCCCAACGGGCATCGCGGCAGATATCCACCATCGGACTGAAATTCCAGCAGATTCCATCGGCACTGGCCTCAGTAGCCGCTACGCGTGTCATCCGTCGGATGGCGACAGTGTCCCAGCTACACGACATGGCAAGCGGTATGGGGAATATTGTCTCATAACCGTGTATGACATCCGCTCCTACAATCAAGGGAATCTTCAAACGGGTTTCCTCCACGGCAATACGTTGCATCTCTCTGATTTTCCGTACTCCCTTCACATTGAAGAAGCCCGTGATTTCCTGCTTCCGTATCATTTCCGTGAGTTCGCCGTTCATCACCGTACCAGTCACTAAATCGCCTCCCGAGGGCAGGTTCAACTGGCCCAGTTTCTCCCGTACAGTCATCCGGTCCATCAGGCCGGTCACAAAACCGTCCATCTCCGTGCTATCCTTTCCCACAAACGAAGAACAAGCCTGCAGGAAGCATGCAAGCAGTACAACTGCAAAATATCCAACTTTCATATTTCTAATATTTTAATGGTTCACCTCTTCCAGATACAATATCCGACTGGCATAATCACTCATTTTATCTGCATCCACCCTATGTTCTCCGGGAATCTCCAGTCCGTGGCTCATCAGGAAAGAGCCACTCAGTACCTTTCCTTCAAAGGAGAGAGGGACATTGTCAATGCGGTTCAGCTCACGAATACGGTATTGTTTCCCCGCATCCAATCCCGCCATCCTGACACGCGGCAACTGCTGGTTGACAAACTGTTCTAGCTTCCACCAATAGAAGACGGCTTTCGACTTATCTTCGCTGGCATACAACAGTGAGGCTACCCCCTGTCTGTCATACGGTGACACCAGCCGATAAAGTTCACCGAACTGCACCACCGGACGAATCTCTTTGTAAGCAGCAATCGCCTCACGGCAAAGATTCTTCTCTTTATCCGTCATATTCCGGGGTTGTATCTCCATACCGAGCCTTCCGCTCATTGCCACATCAATGCGATATTTCAAGGGCAAGCTGCGATGCGTCTGATGGTTGGGCGCAGCGCTGATATGCGATCCCATAGCGATAGCAGGAAAGAAATAGGACGTTCCCCACTGGATATAAACGCGTTGCAAGGCATCTGTATTATCGCTGGTCCAGAATTCATCAAAATAGGGCAAATAGCCGTAATTGACACGACCGCCTCCACTGGCACACGCCTGAATCGTCACATCAGGATATTTTCTACGGATGCGTCGGCACACATCCTCAAATCCCTGATGATAAAGAATACTCAGATGGCTTTGCTCGTCCTTGTCCAAATGGACAGAACCGTGGTTCAGCACCGGCATATTGGCATCCCACTTGATATATTCTATTTCCGGATAACGGGCCAGCAAGGTATCCACCGTATAAAAAATGAAATCCCGCACCTGGGGGTTGGTAAGGTCAAGCACCGCCTGCGTGCCACCGCGCGCCGTAATGAAGTCTTGTCCGGGGACTTTCATCACCCAGTCGGGATGCTTCTCGTATAGTTCGCTGCGTGTGTTAATCATTTCGGGTTCAATCCAGATGCCGAAACCGATATTATGTTTCGCGGCATCACGCAATAGTCCGGCAATGCCGTCAAGCAGTTTCTTCGGGTTCACCACCCAGTCCCCCAGCCCGGCGTTGTCAATATCACGCGGATGCTTGTCGCCAAACCAGCCATCATCCATCACAAAGAGTTCGCCTCCCATCAAGGCTATGTCTGCCATCATCTGCTCCATATCCTTCTGATTAATGTCGAAGTAAACACCTTCCCAACTGTTCAGCAGTATCTTGCGGGGCTTGTCTCCATTGGCCAGTTTATGTTTCCGTCCCCATTTATGGAAATTACGGCTTGCGCCGCCCAATCCCTCTTCTGAGTAGGTGAGCGCCAACGGGGGAGTACGGAATACCTCGCCTTTTTTCAGCCTGAAGGAAGCACCTTCCTCATCCATACCGGCAAAGAAGTGGTGATAATCGCCGTCATCCGTATTGATTTTCAGCCTATAGTCACCGGTATAGCAAAGGGCTGCGCCGATAGTACGCCCTGTGTTTTCCTGTGGTTTCCCGTCCAGCGAAAACATTACTTCGGCATGGGCAGTATGCGAATTGCGTACGCCATCGATATTCTTTATCAGCCTGATGCCGGATTTTAAAGGTTCCTGAAGCAACCTTGCCTCGTTGCCCCACCCACCGTAGAGGCTGGAAAGCCACACATCGCCTCTGCGGAGAGGAAGATAAGACGAAGCAAATTGAAGGAGCGTTACCGGAGTCTTCTCCGAATGGCTGAATTCAGCCCAGGTTTCAATCACATCCACATCGCGATATGCCTTGTAGCAGAGATTGACGTAGAAGGGATAAACACAATCCTTCAGTTTCACAAGGGTGAGCATAGCATCCGGCTCTTGCCTCACTTCCACATCCTGCACATAAAGCCGGGTGGCTATCACCCCATCGGCATGTCTGACACGGAGAGCGGATTCACCGGGCCATCCTATTCCATAAGAAGGATAAGCAACATGATGGCACGTACCTGCCACATTCATCTGCCGCAAATCATCCTCCGATAATCCGGTTCCGTAGTAGAGATACCTTAGTTCGCCTCCTACCGGAGCATCAAGCACCAATGCGAAGGAAGGGGTGGACACAACAATCTGCCCGGCGGCAGCGGGCAGTGCAGCCAACAACAGTCCTGCCAGACAGAGCCACAAAATATTTTTCAAATTTTCCATACCAATAATCTATAAACCAATTCATATCAATCAAGTCCCGAACAATGCGGCTCCCTGGCGTCACATTCAGGGAAGCATCATCGCAAAGTGTCGAATATCGCCTCAGCTATCTTTCGCATGCCTCGGTCGTCGGGGTGGGCAATAATAAACTCCTTGGTCACGGTATAAGGCTTTCCTTCCACATCATGGAGGGTATCGCCCACCTTGGGACGCGAATCATACAGACGGTCTATCCAGTCAATCGGAATAAAGGAAATGCCGTGGGTACGGGCAGCATGAATAATGGCACGCTCCTTCTCGGCATCTTCCCAAAAGCAACCAGTAATGACCACCCTGCCCGCTTTCTGTTTGCAATATTCCACCAGGCGGAGAATGCCCGGACGGAACGCCTGCTTATCCTGCACATTCTCACCCAGACGAATCACGACAAGGTCTTTGCCGCGAACAGCCGAACCTATCAATGAATCAATATCGCACGTCAGATTGCGTTCCCAGTAAGCGATGTTGAGCGGGGTAACCACCGTGCCGGGATGCTCTGCGCAGAGCAGCTTCTGCAACTGGTGGCAATAGTCGTTCTCTTCCTTCGAAGCTGCCATGCCCCACTCCGAGAACCATTCGATATCAGCCTTATATTCGTGCCGTGTAATGGAATTTCCCAGGCAAAGCACTTTGAGGGAAGCGCCGCCTAGTCTAGACTTCTTTTTGTTTCCTCCCGAAACGGGAAGACAGATTACGGCCATGATACAGGCCAGTAACAAATGTTTCATACTCTTGCTTGATAAAAATTAAAATTCATTCACCGTCTCTTTACCGTCCAGCCAGGCAGCCATGTTCAGCACCAGCAAGTTCCAGTTCTGGAAGCCCTTGTTGAGGATGGGCTCGCCGTTGTCGGGCATGTAATATTCGTGCAGCGCACCGAAACGCTCATAGTCGCGTCCCAGCAGCAACACGGTCTTCTCCGCCAACTCCCGGGCATCTTCCGTATAGCCGTAGCGGAGCAGTCCCCGGAAAACAAAGTAGTTGACACATATCCATACCGGTCCTTGCCAGGAAGAAGGATTGCCGCTGGCACGCACGTCGTACATTTTCTCCAATGGAGAAAGAGAACGCACACCTGCCGCCGCATTGAACAAACGGGAATCGCGATATTGCCGTTCCACGATTTCGCGCGCCTGCTCGGGAGTGGCTATTCCTGCCCACAACGCCATGAAGCCGCTCCACACACTAAAACGTTGTATCAGGCAGTCGTAAGTACGGGGTTGCCCGGTGTGGTAATGAAAGCCCGGCGCAGCGGGTTTTTCCACCGGAAGCAGGTTAAGGTCTACACTGTAGTAGAAGCCGTCGCGAGGGTCCCAGCAATGCTTGCGGATATCTTCTTTCAGTTCCTCCGCTTCGCGGGTGAACCGATTTTCCAGATCGGGCATGCGGAGCTGTCTTGCCAGATAAGCCATGGCAAGCAGTTCCCTATACATCAAGGCATTGAGGAAGATGGAGCCCGAGCTTCCGTGAGGACGGTAGAAGGTACTCGGGTCATTGTCCACGCCAATCATTTCATCGTTTTCCCAATAGAGCAATCCGGTGGCCTTGTGGCGATGGTAGTTGAGGTACTTGCCCACAAACGTCTGCAAGTTATAAAATCCCTCACGCAGCCATTCGGCGTCACCGCCCGTCTGCTCCACTACGAAAGCAGCATGCTGCGCCAGGACGGGTTTGTGCATATTGGTCTTCCAAGGATTGATTTTCTGCAGCAACTGCCAGCGCTCTTCCGTATTGTCAAAGATGCAAATGGGAATCCATCCGTCGCCTCCGCCATAGCTGAGGAAGTTGAGAATACAGCCTTTCTCGTAGGCAATCAGTTCCTCACGGTCGTCCCTGGTGCCGTTTTCCACGATGATTTGCCGCAGGGCTATGTCGCTCAGCCACGAATCCCAGTCCCACAACTGGTTGGCATACTGCCCGCTGCCGGGCACGAGGAAGGGATACTTCAACGCACCGACCGGTTGCCGGTACATGCCCTTCATATTCTTATAAATATGCTGCCGGCATATCGCTTTGTATTTTTTCAGGTTGCCGGCATTCCTTTCGGGTAATTGCGCCGTCAATGAAACGCTGACCACAAGCCCGAAGCACAAAAACAGTATCTTCTTCATATATTTCAAAACACTTGTTGATTTTTCATCTTAATCCCTTCTTCTCCAAGGCTGCAATCAACTCGGCAGGCACGTCCGTCTGAATCATCCGCACAGTGGGGAATATGTCAAACAGTTCGTCAAGTTGCCTGTCGTCCAGCGCATATTCGGGTATGGCCTGGTCGAGCACCCACAGCAGGCAGACGGAGGGAACCATGCCCAACTCTACCGAATCGCCCAAAGAGGGGCTTCTGCCTTCGGTGGCATACGATGTCTGCACGAAAAACGTACGCGGCAATCCCTCCAGCAACTTGTGCCCTCCTACCCAAGGATAGATGTTGGCATCCTCCACCACACCGAGCACCTCACGGGTACCCTCTTCCACACCACTGTAGAAGAATACGGCCTCCATCATACCCGTCCGGCACACCACGTCCGCCACTTTCCCGAAGATACCTTGTCCGGTACATTTGTCGATGTCTACATACGCCCGTCCGCGTACGGCGGTCAGATACTCTTCCAATGTGGGCATCTTCTCATCGGTGGGTTTTCCGGCACGGTCTTTCAAGTTGTACTGCAGGATTTCGTCATAGGTCATGTCGGCAATCCGGCCTTGTCCGGTGGTGGTGGCGTCGATGGTCTCGTCGTGACATACCACGAGAACACCATCCTTTGTCTGCCTGACGTCGCACTCCAGAATTTCAGCGCCGGCGGCCACGGCAGCCTCTATCGCACTGAGAGAATTCTCGGGAATGGTCTTGTCCTGCGTATGCGCCCGGTGGGCCATGACCCACACCTTCTTGTACGAGGGGTCTTTGAACTGCTGCATGGCAACGCTGAGCGCCGGCAGGTTGCAGACGTGTATACCGGCAGCCAATGTTCCGGTTGCCGTCTGTGCCTTGATGGTGTAATCACCCTCCTTGGTATAAGCGTGTGTCAGGAGTCCGTTGTTCCTGCCCGTTTCCACAGTTCCGTCTCCGAAATCCACCGTCACCTCCATGTCCGGAGCAACGTTGTCCAGCTTTATCTTTACCACCTCATGCAACATGGCATACTCACTTACCGATATGCGGGGTGTTTGTGTCTCTACTTCCTTTTTCGCTCCCTGGCAAGCCGTCAGAAGAACCAGCAGAAGGCCGATGCACAGATTCATTTTCTTGTTATAGTTCATATTTGATTTCTTTAAAGGAATTTCTACCAGTTTTTCCATCAATATTTCCGGTAAGGTTCCGTCATCATATGCAGGGTTTGCGGAATCCATACCTTGTAGCGGCCTTTCGGAGCCCAGTCGTTGCCCGAAGAGGCGAAGTCGCAGAAGCGTACGGGCCTGGCCGTCTTGTTGGCGGCGTCTTCCAGGTCGGTGCCCAGCACAGCGGGAACTTCCAACGTAATCCAGGCAAATGAACCGGACATATTCTCGTGTACTGCGGCCTGCACCACACCCCGCTCATCGCTCTGGATGACGGCACACTCATCCACATCGCCGTCGTCGAAACGGCTGTCGCGGGCAAATACCAGCGGACCGCGCACCACTGCCTGGTGGTTATGGCTCTCCACAACTTTGGTTTGAAGGTCGAATTCCAATGTCACTTCATCGCCTCGCTTCCATATACGGTCCAGGCAGAGATAACCGCCCAGGTGCAGCACTTCCTGCTCTTGCCCGTTGACAAAGGCCTTCGCCCCGTCTACCTGCGAAGGGATGCGCAAGGAGAGTTTAAAGCGTTCGTCCCTCTGCGGTTCCACTCCGATGCTTACCTTTCCGTTTACGGGATAACCGGTCTCTACTTTCAGGGCCACTGCATTTTTCCTGCCCGTCTTCACCGTAGCTTCCATCGGCACATAGAGATTGAGGAATACACCGTCTTCTTTTGTCGCCACCGCCATTTTCGGAATCAGAGCGAACCCCCGGGGACCATTGGCGTTGCAGCAGTTGATGTGCATGCCGCATTGCTCCTCACCCGGCTGTCTTCGTCCTTCCAACGGACTGTACTTGGAAATCTGTCCTCCGTCGTGTTTCATCGAGGCGAACAAGGCATTGTACATCGTCCGTTCAAACTCCTCGACGTAGAGCGGATTGCCCGTGTCGCGCCACAAACGACGGCAGAACTGCATGTAGGTGAACGTCACGCAAGTCTCCATCGTATGATAAGCCGGCAGAGTCTGCTTGTCCTTGCCTCCATACCAGCACTCGAAGGCTGCACCCGAACCGGCAATGTTTATCTCGTCGCGCCGGATACTCTCGGCCGTACGCTCGGCGGCTTCCTTGTAAAGAGGGTCGTCCAGCACACGCCCCAGTTCTATCAGACCTTCGTAGCAGGACATCATCTCGTAAGCCTTCTGCCCGTTTTCGAACGACCACCACGATGCCGGATAAGCCGAACGTTGCGACACCGGCACATCTTTCAGCGCTTTGGCTATGAGTTGCGAACTGCCCTCCCGCTCGATGCCCGCCACGATGCTTTTGGCAAAGTCGAGGTAGCGTCTCTCACGGGTAATGTCATACAGATAGACCACCGGTTCCAGAATGGAACAACTTGCCATACCAAAGTAATTGCCGGTACGGGCAATGTCGATGTGCTGTTCGTGCAACTGCTTCATCAGGTAATCCACCGAACGCATAGCGGTCTGCAATGCCGCCTTGTCGCCGGTCAGGCGATAGTATGCCACCAAGGCAAGTGCCGAATATTTCCTGCCCCAGATGTCCCAGTTGGTCAGCCGGGCTTCGGGGCTGTAGTTACCTATGTAGCCTTCCGGAGTCTGGGTCTGCATGAAACTCCGCACGCCAGTCTTTATCTGCTCCAGCAACGCAGGGTCCTTGCAATACTCGTAAGACGAAATGGCCCCCAGCAGCCACTTGCCAAAGAATTCGGACTGCCACAGGCTTGTCTCCCCGCGATGACGGAAAGGCTCTACCAGATGCTCCACATCCTGCGATTTCACCCGCTGCTCGATGCAGGTATGAATGCGTCCGCCTACAAAACCGCCAATGCGGATGTCCTCTACCCTGCTCTCCTGCCCCAAAACCGGCAAAGAGCCCCAGGCACACAGTCCTAACAACAATACTCTATAATTCATCGTATATCCATATTTTGATAATATCCATAAAAAACATGCAAGTGCAAACAGTATTTTTTGTCCGAATTTATACACACGCAATCCAGCATTCCACAAACAACTAAGCATCAACCATTTACGTATCATCCTATCTCAGTCGTATACTTAGGGTATCTCAGTCGTATAGTGAGATACCCTAAGTATACGACTGAGGTACCCTCATTATACGACCTTGCCTGAAAACAATCCATCTTGTAATCTTTTTATACCTTATTCCCCAAAAAGACGAAGTGCATAAAAAAAGACAAATCTCCCCCCGCAATCTTTTCCGGAGAACAGAATACGGAAGGAGATTCTTAGTGTTTGCATCCAATCATCATCCTGCTTTATCAATATCCGGGGTTTTGTTCAATCACACCGCCCGACTCGGTAATCACCTTCGGTGGAATGGGGAACAATACCATGTGGTCCTTGGCTGCGGTACATCCGCGATTTCTGGCAAACTCGATGTATTTACCGAAGCGTATCAAGTCCTGACGACGCCAGCCTTCCATAAAGAGCTCGCGCCCTCTTTCCATCAGCAGGAATTCTTTAAACTTCTCCTTGCTGGATTGTATATCTGCCGGAATGGTATGCGTGACGCCCACACGGTCGGTAATCTGTTTCAGATAGCCCAGTGCCTTGTCCGTAGGTCCGTTCAGCTCGTTCTCTATTTCGGCCAGAGAGAGGAGTACGTCCGCATAACGGAAAGCCACGATATGCGTATTGCCATTGGAATACTTCTCGGAGTCGTTACACAGATATTTCACCGGAACAGCCCCCTGCTGGATACGGTCATCACTTGCGCCACCTCCCCCGGGACGGGTATAAAGCGTGCCGTCTGCGCTCTTGTAAGAGTCAAATATCACCTCCAAGCGTGCATCTGCCTTGTCGTACGTATCGTAGAACTCCCACGGCATCAGGTAACCTCCCCAACGGTTTGCACCGGATTTATATTCAAAGTCCTTTCCAAAGGTGATACAGTTGGGCGGGAAAGCATAGAAGAAATATTCATTGCCGGCAAGCTCGCCACTCGGAACAGCCCACACCGTCTCATCGTTCATTTCATTGATAAAGATATCCTTATAATCATCAGACAGTTTGTAGCCCATCGTCTTCATACTCTCGGCATAAGGCAAAGCCTTGTCATACTGATGGTCATTCATATATGCCTTCATCAGCAGCATGGTGGCAAGCCCCTTGTTCACACGCCCCCAATTGCCCGTACCGTTGGTCTTGTCATAGAGGTATGGAAGCGATTCCTGCAAATCGCTCACCATCCGGTTGAAATAGGTCTCTTTCGTGGGACGTGGCGTATAACCGATATTGCTCAATTCTTCCGGTTCGAGTACACAAGATACCGGACCGTACAAGTCATAGAAACAGAACATCAGCCATGCACGCAATGTCTTCGCCTCGGCTATCTTGGTAGCCTTTGCCGCTTCGGGCAGACCACCCACCTTCTCCAGCTGGTCGAGAATGAAGGTGCATCGCGTAATGTTACGGCTAATGGTATAAGTCATGAACGTGTCCCAGGCACCTGCCCAGTTGAAATCGTATAAGCGGTTGCCCTGATGGCGGCATTCGTCCGAAGTAAATTCCGAATAAGCCCACCAGCCATCGCCTGCCGCATAGATAGGCATGGCCCAGCCACCGTTTGAATCGTCCCACATACCGCCTGAATTGGCCTTGAAATTAGCATACATCCCTACCACCAACGCATCAATATCTTCTACCGTTTGCGGAAAGTTTGCATTTGTCAGGCTCGAAAATACTTTTTGGTCCAAGTCGCATGAATGGAGCATCATACCCATGCACAAGGCAACCGCCCAACTGATTATCTTTTTTGTTTTCATCTCTTCTTGGTATTTTTAGTTTAGAAATTAATGTTAACACCCAATACGACTGTAAACGGAATGGGGAACGGTGCAAAGTTGGTTCCCATTTCCGGATCCAGACCATCGTAGTTGGTCAGCATCAGCGTGTTCTGCAAATCCACGAATACAGAAGCATCCGAAGCAATCTTATTTCTCTTCAGGAATTTCTCAGGCAGCATATAGGTCAGCTTGATATCCTTGAAGCGCCAGAAATGTACGTTCTTCAGTGTAAAGTCGTGCATGCCGGTCTTATTGTTTCCGCCCGTCACATCTTGTGCAATACCGGGATACCAGCCGGTAGGATTGTAGGAAGTCCATCTGTCCTTTACGCGTACACTGGTGTTATCGTCGCCGATGCCTCTGAAGTGCCATGCATCGTGTGATTTTCTGCCCAATACACCATACGTGTCAATATCCAGCATCCAGTTTTTGAAGCGCAGGCTGGCACCCAGACCGAAATTGGCCTTCGGATCCCACGTACCCAATTTCACGATGTCATTATCATCCATCACGCCGTCTCCGTTTACGTCCACATACCTCAGATTACCCGGTTTGGCATCCGGCTGGAGCACCTTGCCATTCGAAGTATAGGCTTGCACCTCTTCCAAAGAGTGGAAAATCCCATTGGTTTTCCAGCCGTAAATCGGACTAAGGTCATCTTTTTCCTTCAGCCATGGGCTGATAGCCACTTCCGGATTACGTTCCACCCACTTGGAACGGTTATGCGCCACATTGGCATACGCCGTCAGCGTCCAGTCTTTCTTATCGATGAGGGTACCTTTCAATGACACCTCGATACCTTGGCTTCGGGTAGAACCTACATTCTTGGCAATATTCGTCACCATACCGGTCACGGGAAGCGGAGTGAAATTGAGCAAATCCTTGGCTGTACGCACGTAGTAGTCCACACTACCGGTCAAGCGGTCATCGAAGAAACCGAAGTCGAGTCCGGCATTTATGGTAATGTCCGTTTCCCACTTCAAATCCGGATTACCTTGCTGTTTCTGAATGATACCCTTATGATAAACTCCACCGAAGTAGTAATAGTCACCGTTAATGGCATTGCCATACGTAGTCAGCGAATAAGTACCGCCGGTCAGGATGCTTTCGTTACCGGATGTACCGTAACCGGCTCTCAACTTCAGGAAGCTCAAAGCGTTAAAGTCTTTCATGAATTTCTCCTCAGAGATAATCCATGCAGCGGAAGTACCGGGAAACCATCCCCACTTGTGGTTGTCGGCAAATACGGAAGAGCCGTCGTTACGGAGCGTAACGCCCAGTATATAGCGGTTCTTGAAGGTATAGTTCAAACGGCCGAAGAAAGAGAGCTTGTTGCGCCAGGTCTTCCACGAGCCCAGATTGCTTCTTTCAAGGTCGGCCGTAGAGCCGATGTTGTTATTCTCGTACACATCCGTAGGAAAGTTGTAGCCCATCACGTTGTGCGCCTTGGAAGTGGTGATGTAGTATCCCGTACCCACCACTGCATTCAGGTGATGATTCTTGGCGATGTCCTTGTCGAAAGTCAGGTACTCTTCTATTCCGTAGTTGTCGTTGAACGAATCGGAGAAACCACCGTAGTTCTTTTCTATCTGTGCCGGCAACTTAGCCTTGGATGAGCCGAAAATCTCGCGGTTCTCGTCTGTCTTGTCCACGCTCAACTGCACGTTTGCCTTGAGCCACGGCAGGAATTTCACTTCCAGATTGGGCGAGAACATCAGGCGCTTTGTCACAGTCTGGTTCTTGATGTGGAACCAAACGGCCGGATTAGGCGTCAGCGGAGAGATGGAAGTGGTCGTATTTCCGTTTTCATCGTATAGCGGCATGTTCGACGGGAAGTAAATGGCAGCGTTGGTCTGCACCGCCTCATTGGCATTCGAATGGGTACCCGCATCTCCCGCCGACGGATTGTTTGCCGACAAATGGGAGTACATGCTTGCCACGCTCAGCTTGACGTTCTTATTGAAGTTGGCCTCAAAGTTGAGACGGCCGCTGAAACGTTTCATGTCACTGACCTTCAGAATGGAATTCTGGTCATAGTAGTTGAACGAAGCATAAAGCCTGAACTTCTCCGAACCGGCATTGATAGCCACATTGTGATTATGGATAAGTCCGGTACGCGTAATCTCGTCCACATGGTCGTAAGTCTGCGCATTGCGTATTTCCTCGGCCGTAAATGCCTCTGCCCACCCCGAAGCGGGAGCCGGTTCCGTACCGTAAGGGAAGTAGTTGCCGCGATAGAGGAACTGCTCCATTCTGGAAAGGTTGACGTTGGTCATGTATTCCTGAGCATTGAGTACGTCATAATATTTGCTCAGCCCCTGCACTGAAAAAGAGCCATTGTAAGAGATGCGGGGCTTTCCGGCCTGTCCTTTCTTGGTGGTAATCAGAATCACACCGTTGGCAGCAGACGAACCGTAAATGGCGGCAGCACTGGCATCCTTCATCACATCGATGGAAAGGATGTCATTGGGATTCAACGTAGCGAGCGGACTTCGGTCGGCACCGTCGCGCAAGCTCAGCTGGTTGGGACCTCCGTTGGAAGCCTTGTTTCCAGTGCTGCTTATCACTACCCCGTCAATGACGTAAAGCGGAGAATTCGAACCGTTGGGCGAAAGGTTTCCACGAATGTTCACGCTCATTCCCGCACCGGGCTGTGCAGAGTTTTGCGTAATGGTAAGACCGGCCACCTTGCCTTGCAGCAGATTGTCGGCACTCACCGCATTGGGCGCTTCAAGCTCCTCGGACTTTACGGAAGAGATGGCACCCGTCACCGAGCGCTTTAATTGTGAACCATATCCCACAACCACCACTTCTTCCAGCAACTCGGCATCGTCCTGAAGAACGACGGTATATTCCGACTTCGAGTCTACCGGAAAAGCGTAGGTCTTGAAACCGATAAACGACACCTCTATCACCTGCCCTGCTCCGGCAGAAATCGTAAAGCGTCCGTCTATATCCGTTATCACACCCGACGTAGTGCCTTTCACTATCACGTTGGCACCAATGACCGGTTCACCGGTCTTGTCTTTCACCACTCCGGTCACATTCTTCTTTTGTTGTACCACTTCCGTCCCGTCTGCTGAAGGATTTACGGCTTCTGCGTGTAAGCCCTGAACCGAACCGAATGAGAACAGACCTACCATTCCCACCATCTGGAGAAAACGGCGGCCACGGTATGTTCCGTTCAGGATTGTGCTTACCAAAAGCGTTTCATGCTTTTTCATAATACGAATGTATTTAAGAATTAATTAAAAAAATTCGTTGCAAACTTACCTGCAAAAAAGATTAAAAAAGGATAATTGCTCTTCAAAAAAGGAGAATATCCGCCCATTCATGCGTTTTGAACAGTTTGTTTTCATCCTCCACCACCTTCACCTTTTCCCTCAACCTGCCTATTCACAGGCATTTCCGGTGAAACCGGTTTTACCCTATGCCGCTTTCCCGATGAAACCTCTTTTCTTCGCACTTCCAATTCCCGACAACCCCAAAAACATCTGCAGTTCAATTCTGTTTCACTATAATATAAATATGTATAAATCAACAGATAATCACTGCAAAATTCTGCAATAGTTTTGCAGTAACACTGCAACCATACTTGCAGTAACGCTGCAATAGTTTTGCAGTGACGCTGCAACCATACTTGCAGTAACGCTGCAACAGTTTTGCAGTGGCGCTGCAACTAACTTTCAGTAGCGCTGCAACCAATTTGCAATGATGCTGCAAATCGGTTACAGTGAAGTTCGCCGCCGGCAATTGACAACTCCCGAAACATAAACGCGAGAGCGAACACAGAATTAAACCGGTTTCACCGGAAAAGCCTATGAATAGAGGGATTGAAGGAAAAGGTGAAGGAAGTGAAGAATAAAAAAAACGCTTTTATTCCATTTGGTTTACTCAAGTTTCACAAGCTCACTTCCGTAGCAGACTACGAATACCTTGTCAACATAAGAAGTCGGGCTTGCGAAACTTAAAGGCAGGCTATCGTTTGCATTTTACTAAAAAAGCAATCCGAAAACGGGATTAAAAGACACCCCCTATTTACCGGTACGTCGAACCACCTCCTGATACAACCGGTCGAAAGCAGGTTTCAGATGGCAGCTTCCGGTCTTTACACCCGGCTGGAATCCGTTCTGGTTGTAAGTGGCGTCTATTTTCTTCATCAATACCTGGAGGGCCTTGGCATGAGAAGCGGCTTTCTCCAGTTCCGTCTTTTTGCCGTCACACTGTGCCGCCAACATGCACAGCACTTCTCTTCCATATTCACCCAGCAACTTAAACTGCATCAGCCAAGGGGTTATTTCCTTGATTAATGCCGGATTTTCATCGGAAGCCAGCAGCAGGTCGGCAGAAGCAATCATACGTTCGCATTCCTCGGTTACAGCCGATGCAGCGGCGACCTCCCGCTTTCCTTCGCGGCAATAAGCATCCAGCAACCGTTCCAAAGCAGGACGAATCTGTTCTGACTCTTCACGACGGAAATCATGTTCGTTCCCGCCAAGGTCGGAATTGTGTGAGGCAAAGACCTGAAGAGCTGCGGCATGGCCGGGCATCAGGTACCGGACAGCTCTTCTCCACGATGCATCACTCTTGTAGGCATCCATGTTCCAAGCATAATCGGCTATACTGAAAAGGGCGATTTTTGAAGCCTCGGCACGTTCCATAGGGTTGGATATAAAAGCACTTATATCGTCATCGATATCTGTCCCATTGCCATAGACAGCCCCCAGCAAAAGGCGGTCGCGCACATAGTCGGACACGGGGAAATTCCACCAAATGAATGCTTTGCGCTTCAACAGCGGATTGACAAACTGCATCGTAGGCTTATCAATACAAGCCACCACTTTATCGCCCGTCCACAAGATGCCTATGTCCGGATGAAGCTTGCCGCCCAGCGTCGCGAGATAACCTCCCTCGAGCTTAGTCCACAGACGGTTGTACTCCGTAGGACACATCAGCAACGGAGCAACATCCCCTTTCACTTTGACGAAGTTATGATAAATATCATTCAACAGCTCCACCTGCTTCTCCGCCGATGTCCCTTCGCCGGAAATATCATCAAAGAAAACGGCAAAGGCCCTTATCCCCAAACGATACATGCTTTCGAACTTTTCCATCAACAAATCACGGTCTTCCGTATTCCAGCGAATGTCCTTTCCCGGATGGATAGCCAAATAGAAAAGCACTTCGTTCCGCCGCGCACATTCCACCAGTTCTTTCAGCTGTTCGGCTTCCTGAGCAGGATAGGGCTTGCGCCAGTTGGGCGAACTGTGGTAAGGGTCGTCCTTAGGACCGTAAATATAGATATTCATCTTGTTGCGGCCATAGAAATCAAGCTGCGACAAGCGTGCTTCCCGGCTCCAGGGAACGCCATAGAAACCTTCCACCACACCACGGTAGGGTACGTCGGGATAATCCGTCACCTCCACCAACGGCAGTTTGGGCAATGCAATCAGTTGGACCAGCGTCTGCACACCGTAAAAAACCCCTCTACGGTCGGCACCGGCAACAACAATACCTTCCTTGCCTATCTTCAGATAATAACCCTCTGCCTGTTTAGGGATACGTGCAGCATACTTCCTCACAGACTTATCCCCCTTCATACCGATACAAACGGAAAAATCGGCAGTCACCGCAGCATCCGGAAAAAGACCGGCCAACAACTGCTCCGCCGCACTTCCCCGCAAAGTGGCTCCTACCTGCAAACTATATCTTGCAGGGATAAAAACAGAATCCTCACTTCCCACATATTTCTGCGGAGTGGGCTGGAGGTGAAAACCCTGCGCATCGGCTTCTGCCCATGAACAGAGAAACAAGATGCACAAAAGCAATACCATGTTTTTCATCAATACCATATTTTTTTAAGATTCATACTCACAGCAGAAGCACACGCAACTGCCGGATGCAAAATAAGGGCATTTTCCATGGAAAAAAGAAGAAATTCCGACCGAAAAAGGAGAATTTCCGCATCCATAAGGCAACTTCCGTGCCGATTTCAATCATCATTCGCATGTGGCGTCCCCGACGGTTTGCGTAACAGCGTATCCTGCCTCTGCGGACATCCCAGTATCGGAATACCGTCTTTGTCCCACTCCACCTTCTGCATACAGACTTCATACTTCTCTAAAGAAATGAACATATCTTCCAAGTCCTTACGCACCTTATACAGATAGTAATACTCCGTCTCGTCCGGCGAGGGTATGAAACAGACGATGCTGGGAGCATAGAGTTTATCGGCGGTGTTCGAGCTGAATACCGGAACCGGACATTTCTTCCACGACGTGGAATCAAGCAAGTCGGCAGAAGCATCGGCCATCAGCATGCCTTCACAATAATAAGGCGTCCAACGGCCACTGGCAGCATAATAAAGCAGAATCTTATCCTGACGAAGCGACCTGAACACCTGAGGACACTCGTTCACGTAAATCGGATAAGCCGTGCGGTTGCCGTCAATGCCCACCCACTGGCATTCCCACTCATATTCGGGCTTCGATATCAACACACGCTCCGAAGACAAAGTCCAGGGATTCTCCATTTCGGCAATATAGATACATTGGGTTTCTTCATAAATCCTGCGGGAAGGCCAGCCGCACCACACCAGATACAAACGGCCGTCCTGCTGGAATACCGTAGAGAACATGGCCACATGATTCTCCTTATCGGTGTCAATGCGCCCTTTCAACCTGAACGTGCCCTTCAACGGATCGGGCGAATCATTCTCCAGCACATAGATGCAACGATTATCCAGGTTATTGTCATTCCCGGTGAAATAAACATACCATTTGGAATCAATGTAATGCAATTCGGCATCATCTATGTTTCCGACAGAAGGATCGGCAGAGGTCCACACATTCCTGAATTCTTTCTCCTTGAGCAAAGTGACGTCTTCCGCCACACGCAGGTATATGCCCGACATCCATCCCTGAATGCAATAATACATACCCTGATGAAACAAGACATGACGCCCCAGGAAACCGGTGGAAACAGGATTGACATAGAACAGCAAGGAGTCTGTTCCGTCCACGTTTTCAGGATACTTTCCCGAATGGCAGGAACTGAAACACCAGACAAGCAAACAAAGAAAAGCATACTTGATTCTCATCATACAACAACTAATTTAAGATAGATAAATCTCTCAAAGCCGTCGCAAAGTAATGGATTTTATTCTTAAGAAAAAGTGCCTGAAACAAAATTCGTCTTTTTTGGTCGGTTTTTATCCTTTTATAAAGACTAATTGGAGCACCTTTGCCCAAATTCCGCACGACAGACGGAAACAACTATAATTTATAAACAACAGATTGTTATGAGAATGAAAAAATTGGCGTTAGCATGTGCCTTGGCATTGGGCCTGCAAACCCCTTCCCTCGCCCAATGGAAACCGGCAGGCGACAGAATAAAGACGGAATGGGGAGAGAAACTGGACCCTGCCAACGTTCTGCCGGAATATCCGCGCCCGATGATGGAACGAAAAGAATGGAAAAACCTGAACGGACTGTGGGACTATGCCATCCGCCCGTGCGGAGAAGCTGAACCGGAAACCTACGACGGCGAGATATTGGTGCCCTTCGCCGTAGAATCATCGCTATCAGGAGTAGGCGTGCACTTGGAAGACAGTCAGGAATTGTGGTATACACGGCAATTTGAAGTACCTGCCGGATGGAAAGGGAGAAGAGTACTGCTGCACTTCGGCGCCGTAGACTGGAGAGCCCATGTGTGGGTGAACAATATCAACGTAGGCAAGCACGAAGGCGGTTATGCCCCTTTCTGCTTCGACATCACCGATGCACTGCAAAAAGGAAGCAACAAACTGACCGTACGTGTATGGGACCCCACCAACAATGGTCCGCAACCTGTAGGAAAGCAAGCCAACCGCCCGCAAGGCATCTGGTATACGGCTGTCTCAGGCATCTGGCAGACAGTGTGGCTCGAACCGGTGAATGAAAATCATATAGCCTCCATGAAAATCACTCCCGACATCGACCTCAACCGACTGCATATCGAAGCCCAGACCGACGAGAGCGAATGGAAAAAAGGATGCCGCATAGAAGCGGAAGTATATGACAACGGCAAACTTGTAGCCTCGGGAGCAGCCATCCGCGGGGAGGCGATAGACATCACCATGCCCGGAGAAGTAAAGCTGTGGTCGCCCGACACACCTTTCTTATATACACTCAAAGTACGCCTGAAACAAAACGGCACAGAAACGGATGCGGTGGACAGCTATGCAGCCATGAGAAAGTTCTCGTCCAAGCGTGACGAAAACGGTGTGGTGAGAATGCAACTGAACAATCACGACCTGTTCCAGTTCGGCCCGCTGGACCAGGGATGGTGGCCCGACGGCCTCTATACCGCCCCCACGGACGAGGCTCTGATTTACGACATACAGAAGACGAAAGACTTCGGCTTCAACATGATTCGCAAGCATGTGAAAGTGGAACCCGCACGCTGGTACGCACACTGTGACCGGATAGGCATCATCGTATGGCAAGACATGCCCAACGGCGACAAAATGCACGAATGGAACCAACGTGACTACTTCACCGGTGCCGACCTGACCCGCACCCCACAATCGGAAGCCATTTACTTCAAGGAATGGAAAGAGATTATGGATTACCTCTACTCCTCACCCTGCATCGGCGTATGGGTACCCTTCAATGAGGGATGGGGACAGTTCAAAACAGAAGAAACAGCCAACCTGACCAAACAATATGACGGCACCCGACTGGTGAACGCTGCCAGCGGTGGCAACCACTATACATGCGGCGACATGCTGGACATACACAGCTATCCGGGTCCCGAACCGTTTCTATATGATGCCCGACGGGCCAACGTGATAGGAGAATACGGTGGTATAGGCTATGTAGTGGAAGGGCACGTATGGGAGGCCGACCGCAACTGGGGATATATCCGGTTCAATACCTCAAAAGAAGTAACCGACGAATACGTGAAATATGCGCAAGAATTGAAGAAACTCGCCCTGAAAGGTTTCACCGGTGCGGTATATACACAGACCTCGGACGTAGAAATCGAAGTGAACGGCCTGATGACGTATGACCGTAAAGTAATTAAAGTAGACGAAAAGCGTATCAGGGAAATCAACCTGGAAATTTGCAATTCTCTCAAATAAATTCTATTTTCGCCATCACTATGAAAAGACTGTTTCTCATATTGTGCTTTCTTATCGGAATATCCGGTTATCCGGCCACTGCTGCCGAAATATTATCGGTAAGGAGGCTCAATGTGGAAAACGGTCTTTCATACAATACCGCCACTTGTTGCCTGCAAGACAGCTACGGCTTCATCTGGATCGGTACGGAAAACGGCCTGAACCGTTACGACGGCTGCAACAACCGGATATACCGCAGCAGCAACCACAAGCACTCCTTGGGCAACAGCCATATAAAAACACTTGCAGAACTAAACCAAAAGCTGTGGGTAGGAACCGAAAACGGCATCTATATCTACCGCCATGCTTCGGATGATTTCTCGCACTTCGACATCACCACACAATTCGGCGTCATCATCAGCAGCGAAATACGAAAAATAGTCAGGACACACAACGGCCTCATGTGGATAGCCACCATAGGCCAAGGGCTCTTTATCTACAATCCCCAAACAAACACAATGAAACAGGACTGTGTGTGGAACTCCTTCATCAACGACATCTGCGAAGACGAAGACGGCCGCGTCTACGTACTTTCACGCCAGAAAGGATTGATGATATATGACGAAGACGGAAACCGGAAACCCGCCGACGCCCCTTTGGCCGAAATTGCCGAAGGCACCGGAATAAACTTCCTGCAATGTATCGGCGGCAACCTTTGGTTCAACCAAGGCAACAAGTTGTGCTGCTACCAGAAACTGCTGGGAAAAACCGAAGTGTATGAAACAAACGGAAAACGGTTCGGAGCCATCTTCTGCCTCATCAAATATAGAGAGAAAAGCCTGCTGGTGGGAACCGACAAAGGTATTTTTGCCCTGCAACTGCCACAACGTACCTTCGAAGAAATCAATCTGCCCACCAGCTTCCTGAACATAAAGCAACCCCACATCAACGACCTTATGTGCGACAATGAGGGCAACTTCTGGATAATGACCAACTACAATGGAGTGGAAATCATCAACAACCAGCTGAAACGCTTCGAATTCCATACCATTCCCGCCACAAACACACAACCGGAAACCGGAGGAAAAGAAATAAGAGCCTTCTATGAAGACAATCAGAAGAAAATATGGCTGGGCACCGCCGAAGGCTTGTGGATATTCGACCCTGTCACCGGGAATCTCAAGAAATACCTGTTTGAGAATATGCCCCAGCACCAGCCCGACATCTGCTGCCTGCTGCCAAACAAGGAAGAACTGTGGATAGGTACTTACAAGGAGGGCATCTACAGACTGGACATGAACACCGGAAAATGGAAAAACTACCGCCACTCACAGCAAACACCGCATACAATACCCAGCAATGACGTATTAAGCCTATATCAAGGACATAACGGAACCATATACGTAGGCACGAATATCGGCCTGTGCCGATACCGCGCAGAAACAGACAATTTCCTGCCTATCATACAAGTGGGGGCAATGACGGCAGTAACGGACATTCTGGAAGATTCGCACCAGCATCTCTGGATAGCTACCTCGAACAGCGGGGTTTTCAGGATGACAAACCTCAATGCGGAAAGCACGGTGTGGAGCCATTATAAAAAAACATACCAGGATACCAACAGCATCATCAGCAATTCCATCACAAGTTTGTTTGAGGACAAAGATGCCCGGATGTGGTTCGGCACCAACGAGTCGGGCATATGCCGTTTTTCCGAAGCAACCGGACATTTCTCGGCCCTCCTTCCCGGCAGCCGGACATCACTGACCGGCAACATGGCATGTGCCGTCAGGCAAGACCGCCACGGAGACTTATGGATATCAAGCAATAACGGCATCTTCCAGATTCCATCGGATAACCGGAAAGACATCAGGCAGTTCACGATGAACGATGGCTTGCAAAGCAATCAGTTCCTGCCCAAGGCATCCCTGCTCTCTTCGGACAACAAACTCTATTTCGGAGGTATCAACGGATTCAATATCCTGAGCCCCGAAGACATAAAGAACAATCCATACATTCCTCCCGTGTACATCATGGAGATAGACTTCCCCCACATAAATGACAAGGAGCGAACGGACTTTGGCAATGCACTCTACATGCAGAAAGAAATACGGCTGCCGTACGAATACAACACTTTTTCCCTACGATTCGCAGCCCTCAGCTATGAAGACCCACTCAAAAACCAATACAGCTACCGTCTGAAGGGGGTCGACAAAAAATGGATTGCCAATACCTCCAACCACTCGGCATCCTATACCCACCTGCCACCCGGAGAATATGAATTTCAGGTGAAAGGAGCCAATAACGACGGCTTATGGAACGACCGGACCGCTTCGTTGCGCATCGTCATCACTCCCCCGTGGTGGCTGAGCATACCGGCCTACATAGCTTATGTACTGACTTTCTTTTTCATCGTCGGATATATCACCTATCGCTGGAGGTTGCACATCAAACGCAAGTACCACCAGATGATGGAAGACTTCCGCACTACACAAGATAGGGAAATTTACAAACAGAAGATAAGTTTCTTTATCAATCTGGTGCACGAAATACGCACCCCGCTCAGCCTGATATGCCTGCCGCTGGAGAAATTACGCGACGGAAAAACAGAAGAGCATGACAAGCACCTGGCCCTGATTGAGAAAAACGTCAGCTATCTGCTCGAAATCACCAGTCAGCTTCTTGATTTTCAAAAGATAGAGAACAAGAAAATGAAACTCAACCTGAAAAAACATGATGTAAACGCAATCATAAAAGATATCGCCGAACAATTCAAGGATGCGGCATCCATCAAAGGCCTTGAACTCTCCGTCAGTCTGCCCGCACCCGGAGCGGAAGCCATGATTGATAGTGACATCATCCGGAAAATCATAGTCAACCTGATGAGCAATGCACTGAAGTATGCCACGTCAATGATTGAGCTAAGCCTGAAGGAATCGACCGGCCGCATTGTAATTTGTGTCAACAACGACGGCCCCCAGATTCCCGAAGGACAAAAGGAAAAGATATTCCAAATCTTCTATCAGATACCGGACAGCCGGAAACAAATGCCGGGAACCGGCATCGGACTTGCTTTCTCCAAGTCGCTGGCAGAATCCCACCAAGGCACTCTATCCGTAGAGAACCTGCCGTCGGGCGGATGTTCGTTCATCCTCTCACTCCCCCTGAAGAAAGCTACGGAAACACTTCCGGAAACGGAAAGCCATCCGGAAAACGAAGGGCCTGAACCGGACCTGTCCCAGGCAGGGAACAAACGCCACACCGTGCTGATCGTGGAAGACAACATCGAATTGCAGCATGAAATAGGGGAAGCACTGGGACAATGGTATAAGGTGTATACCGCCAACAACGGAAAGGAAGCGCTGGAGAAACTTGAAACGAATGATGTCACAGATGTTATCGTCAGCGACGTCATGATGCCCGAAATGGACGGCATAGAAATGTGCCGCCACATCAAGAGCAACCTTGCTTACTCACACATCCCCATCATCCTGCTGACAGCCAAGACCAACCTGGAGTCAAAGACAGAAGGCATGGAGAACGGTGCGGAGGTATATATGGAAAAGCCGTTCAGCATCAGCCAACTACACAACCAGATAGAAAATCTACTGAAATTGCGTCTGGCTTTCCACGAGCTGATGCTACGTTCGGCAGGAACTACACACGAAACGCCTTTATCGGAATATATTCTGTCCGAATGCGACATCACCTTCATGAAAGAGGTGGATACCGCCCTTACAAAACACCTGGACGAAGAGAGTTTCTCCGTAGACAACCTGGCCGATGCCATGAACATGAGCCGTACGAATTTCTACCGGAAAGTAAAAATGCTGACCGGAATGGCTCCCAATGTCTATATCAAGAATTTCAGGCTCAATCAGGCAGCCGAACTGCTTACCCAGAACATGCGCATCAACGAAGTGATGTTGCGCGTAGGCTTCATGGCTCCATCCTACTTTGCCAAATGCTTCAAAGCCAAATTCGGCAAACTGCCTAAAGAATATCAGAACACCATCAACAAGTAAGCATGAGAAACGTACTTGCAAAAAACATATACTGATATGAAACCACTATCACAGAAGTTCTGGAAAACCGGCTTGTCCCTGCTTTGGGGCACGGCAATATGGCTGTTCTGGAAGATAGTCTATCCGGCCCACCTCCAATACCACGAGCAATACCAACTTTTTTTGTCCGACATGGAATATTGGAGAGAACGAATCGCCATCCCCGGCGGATGGGCCGACTATACAAGCGAATTTCTGGTACAGTTTTATTATCATACGTGGATGGGCGCCACTATTCTGGCACTCTTGTTCATAGGACTGCAACTCCTGACATGGAAATTAGCAAAAAGACAAGGAACTCCGGAAGTGTATTACCCGCTGAGTTTCCTACCGGCAATAGCCGTATGGCACTTCATGTGTGACGAAAACGCCATGTTGTCGTTTGTGACGGCCCTGCTGATGGCATTGGCTGCCAACTATTTCTATACCTTCCTGCACACCAAGTGGAAACGTGCGATGTACGTGCTGGTGTGTTTTCCGGTCCTTCTTTGGATGGCGGGAGCAACACATCTCATCTTTATGGGCTGGATTATCATCAGCGAACTGCACACCTGCTTCAAAAAAAGGAAATTCCTCCAAGGAATCGGAATCGTAGCAGGGATGTTCGCACTGAAAGCCACCTGCACGCTATTGATAAGCATGCAAGTGCAGAACCCCATCTACCAGCTAAGCGGATTTCTCGGCTACTACCGTTTCCCTGCGGTGATTCCCCGGATGGAAATGACAATCATCCTTCTGTTCACCGTGCTCCCCTACCTGCTGGCCCGGCTGCCCCGGACGCACAAGCATGTATCTGCATATATGACCTTACAGAGCATGACATTAGCAGCAATAAGCTATCCCTACATTCTTTCAGGCTGCAATTTCGATAAGGAAGAGGCGATGGCGTACAATCAATTGGCAAGAAACCGGCAGTGGAACCAAATCATAGAAAAAGCGGAAAACAAGTCCCCGGTTTCCCCGCTCAGCGTAACTTGCCTGAATCTGGCTCTGAGCAAGACCGGACAACTGGGCAACCGGATGTTCGAGTTCTACCAGAACGGAACGGAAGGCCTGATAGCCAAGTTCCAGCGAAACTTCGTCACTCCGCTTCCTACGGGCGAAATATTATACCATCTGGGGATGATTAACGACGCACAGCGTTTTGCCTTCGAAGCCATGGAAGCCATTCCCAACTTCCGCAAAAGCGGGCGCTGCCTCAAACGGCTGGTCGAAACAAACCTGATTAACGGACAGTATGAAGTAGCGGCCAAATACTTGCGTATTTTAAGCAAAACACTGTTTTACAAAAGCTGGGCCGAAAATACGATGACCTATTTATACAATGAAGAGAAAATCGAAGCACACCCGGAATGGGGACGGTTGAGGCAAATGCGATATACGGAGAACTTCCTGTCCGGAAGCTACGAAACGGATATCCTACTGGCACGCTTGTATGAACAAAACCCGCAGAACCGGATGGCCTTTGAATATCTGCTGGCATATACACTGCAAAAACGCGACCTGAAAGGTTTCATGAATTACTATCCTTCAGACGCAAATACCGGGCATGAACCCATTCCGCGTAGCTACCAGGAAGCGCTGGCATATATATGGGGACAGGCTCACAAGGATTTCCGGGATATACCCTGGAAACTATCTCCGCAAGTAATGCAGGATTGCAAAGAGTTCATGCGGATTTACACATCACAACCGAATGGGCGGCAAATGCTGCAAGCACGGTATACCGGCACATTCTGGCATTATCTGTTATTTCAAAAATAGGATAAAGAATGAAGAAGCATTTGATTTGCATACTATCGGTATGGTTGCTGACAACCTGCAGCCATCCGGTAAACAATCCGGAGAAGACGGAAGAATGGCCGGAAATCTATCCCGACTACATAGGAGTGACAATACCCGCCACCATTGCTCCGATGAATTTCGACTACATCGGCGGAAAACACGACCGCATAGACGTAATCGTAACGGGAAGCAAATTCGGAGAAATACACGTAAATGCCCGGACAGCCTCCTTTCCGGAGGACGAATGGCACAAACTCCTGGAATCCAACAAGGGAGACAGTCTGTTGTTTACAGTATCTGTCAAGAACGAAAACAAATGGAAGCAGTACCGCCCTTTCTCCATGTATGTCAGTGACGCTCCCATAGACTATGGAGTGGTATACCGCAAAGTCATTCCGGGATATGAAGTATATAGCAAAATGGGTATTTACGAACGGAACCTTTCATCCTTTGAAGAACGCGTTTTGCTGGAAAATGCGATGGTACCGGGCATGTGCCTGAACTGCCATGCCTTCAACCGGACAAATCCCGGTCACCTAAGTCTGCATATACGCGGACAGCACGGTGCAACCCTCATGCAGATAGAAGGAAACCGCGAACTTCTGAATACCAAGACAGACTCCACACTCTCTGCTTGTGTCTATCCTTATTGGCATCCGGAAGGAAAATACATTGCCTATTCGGTAAACCGGACTACACAGTCCTTCCACACAGCCAAGGCAGAACGCATCGAAGTGATGGACATGGCCTCGGATGTATTGGTATACCAACCGGAAACGCACGAACTGCTGCTTTCTCCCCTATTGCAGAAAAAAGAAGCTTTTGAAACCTTCCCCGCATTCTCGGCAGATGGAAAGAAATTGTATTTCTGCTCGGCAGTGGGTAAACCGATGCCCGAGAAATACGATGAGATACGCTATAGCCTTTGCTGCATAGACTTCAATCCGGACAACGGCACGTTCGGCGAACGGATAGACACGCTGATAAATGCAGAAGACCTGAAAAAGAGCGTTTCCTTTCCACGTCCTTCATACGACGGGAAATATATCATGCTCACATTATCCGACTACGGAAACTTCTCCATCTGGCACAAAGAAGCAGACCTATGGCTGCTGAACCTGCAAGACGGTACCATGCACGCCATTGAAGAAGCAAACAGCAACAATACGGAAAGCTACCACAGCTGGAGCAGCAACTCACGCTGGTTCGTATTCAGCAGCCGACGCGACGACGGGCTATATACCCGCCTCTATCTAGCATACATAAGACCGGACGACCACGTATGCAAACCTTTCATGCTGCCTCAGGAGAAACCGCTGGAATATTACGACCGACTGATTTACTCTTACAATGTGCCGGAGTTTACAAACAGACCGATACAACTGGAACATCGTAAGATAGAAAATGAGATTGTATCAAGCAAGCGTGTAAAGGTAAAAATCCACAAATAGTAAAGCACCATTTTCCATCAGTATTATGCTGATGTGGAAAACTTTAGCTCATACCACGTTAAAAAATAATAATTCTATTGCGCATCAAATGTCTTTATATACTTTTGCAAAAAAATTATAAAGAATCACTCCATACTAAACAATAGAAAGAGTCTTTATATTCTATGAAACGGGTCATTGTTGTATCTCATTTAATACTATTTTTCTGTATCAGTACCTGTTTGTCTGCGCAGGACACGAGTATACACCGGGACACATTATATGCAAATATCAAGTTCCGGCAGGGATATTCGCAGGTAGACTCTGCTTTCAGTGACAATCAAATGCACTTGGAACGTCTGATTGCATTACTGGACAGCACAGCACTCCACTCATCTTCAGTCCTCAAGTCCATAACCATAAAAGGGAGTGCCTCGCCGGAAGGATATACCCCCATGAACCGCAAGCTGTCGGAAAAACGCGCCCGCAACATGCAGGCATACATCGTCAACCACACATCCCTGAAAGACCTCAATGTAAAAACCGCCCCTTCGGACGTAGATTGGGAATTGCTGAGTGAGATGATTGCCGGTACCGACCAGCCGTGGCGTGACGAAGCCATGAGGATTATCGCCAATACTCCTATCTGGGTTTTCAAAGACAAGAAAATTGTGGACGGAAGAAAAAAACAGCTCTGCATGCTGCAAGGAGGACGTGCGTGGGAATACATGTCGAAGAACTTTTTCCCCACCCTGCGCAACGCCCGGTTCCGGATTATGTGCGAATGGGAAACAGAAGAAAGATTCGCCGATACCGGCAAGGATTCGGCAGCCACGTTACCTGTGCCCATAGCCGACACCGTCTTCACCGAATCCGTCGTCCCCCCGGCAAAAATAAAAATAGAGAAAGACCGGAAGTTTGTCATGCTATTGAAAACAAATATGCTGTATGACGCTATGGCTATACCTAATATAGGAATAGAGATACCCATCACTTCCAAGTGGTCGGCAAGCGCCAACTGGATGTATGCCTGGTGGAGCAACGACGCGCGCCACCGCTTTTGGCGGACATATGGCGGTGATGTGGAACTGCGGCGTTGGTTCTCGCCCCGACGCGAGAGCCGTTCACTGATGTGCGGCCACCACATAGGCGTATACGGGCAGATACTGACCTACGATATCGAGTGGGGCGGACGCGGATACCTGGGAGACCGCTGGAGCTGGGCTGCCGGGCTCTCCTATGGATATTCGCTGCCAGTAGGAAGACACTTCAACATCGACTTTACACTGGGAATAGGGTATCTGGAAGGAGACTACAAGAAATACCATCCGGAAGACGGATGTTACTTCTGGGAATCGACCCACCGACGGAAATGGTTCGGACCCACCAAGGCCGAAGTTTCACTAATCTGGTTCATAGGCGGACGTTACCAACGGAAAGGAGGTGAACAATGATGCGTTCTGTAAGATACTTGTGGGCAATGCTCGCAACATTGGCGTTTCTCACTCAGTCGTGCGACCACAAAGACCTTTGCTACCGCAACGAGCACCATACCGAACTCGAAATCAAGTTCGACTGGAGCAACGCTCCCGACGCACAACCCCGCACCATGGTGGTGCAGCTGTTCCGCATGGACGGAAGCCACTACCAGCGCCGCGAGTTCACCTCGCGCGAAGGCGGCAAAATCAGCATCGAGAGCGGCGAATACAAGATACTCTTCCACAACGGGGAGATGGAATCCGTGACCGAACGCGGAAACACTTTCGACGACTATCTGCTTGCCACCGTGCCGCAGCCGCTTCTCGCCCCCATGGGACGCGGAGACCTCAGCACGCCTCCCCTGCCCGAAGGAGCCGAAAATCAACCCGTGCGGGGCGTGCCTGCCAGCGTATGGGGCGGCAAGTGCAGCTACCTGCAAGTGCAGGAAAACGTGTCCGGACAATCGCTTATCCTGACCCCCGAAGCGGCTACTGTGGAATATACGGTAGAGGTGCGGAACGTGGAGAACCTGAGCGACCTGATTGACTTCAGCGCCGCACTGAGCGGCATGTCCGAGGGATGGAGCCCGGCAAACGGACAGCCGACCGGAGAACCGGTAGTTATGCCCCTCGAAATGCAACGGCATACTGATGAGAAGATGCTCTCGGCGCGCTTTGCCACCTTCGGCCACTGCCCCCACGGACAAGAAGGAAAGCACATGCTGACCATCTATACCTCCAATCAAAAATACTTCCACCACGATGTCACCGGGCAGCTGCACGAAGCCGCCGACCCCACCCACATCCATATCGTGATAGACGGGTTGAAGATTCCTTCGGGAGGTGGAGGCATGAGCCCCGACATTTCGGGATGGGACAACATAGTGGAAACAGACATTGATATGAATTGAAAAAATAACAATAAACTTAAGGGAAACAGATTATGAACGGAAATGTAAAATTACTGGGAATGGTTGCTACCGCCTCCATTATGCTTGCCTCTTGTTCAAACGACGAGTTGAAGGAAGTTTACAAGGGCGAAAAGATTTCATTTACCACGCAGGTAAAGACGCGTGCCACAGAGACAACTATCACGAACCTTAACGGCTTTTATGTCTATGCAGATGCTGACAACTATGAAGATATGTTCATAAACGGACGACCGGCTAAAAAAGAAGCAGGCAAAGACAATACCTTTACAATCAAAGACGAGAATGGAGGCGATTATTTATGGCCGACCGGAGTAAAAGAGGTACGTTTCTGGGCATACGGTCCCGACAATCTGGACACAGCAAAGGCATTCAAGCCTACCATAACCACACATACACAGCAATTTGAAACTCTTTTGGAATCTTCCATGGAAAATGGAGGTACGAACCAACAAGACTTTATTGTAGCTTATCAGAACGTAAAACAGGAAAACGTAACGGGAGGCGCCGTTAAGTTGGACTTTTATCATGCGTTATCGCAAATTTGTATCAATGCCAAGTGTCCGGACCACAACAATAGAAACGTGAACATCAAAGGAGCATGGCTGGTAAACATAAATCAGAAAGGCATTCTTTCATTCTCAGAGAGTGCAACAGATACATACCACATGCAATGGACACCCAGTCTACCAAGCACTTATGGCGTCAAATTCGAGAATCTGCCATTGCTTACCAGCGCAAATACCACCCTAATAGGACAAGCAGAAGGAACTACCGGAGATAAATCCAGCAGTCTGATGCTTATTCCGCAAAAACAAGATAAATGGACGACTGACAAACCTAAGGGAGCATACATTTTGTTTCTTTGCCGTATTGAGGCCATTCACAAAGGCACAGCCCATCCCGATAAAGATAGCAACGGAGCGATACACGTAGAAGGAGATTACCATTATCACCAGCTATTCCCTACTCCTCAATCCGATAAATGGAATCGCAACGAATACGGGTATACCTGTGTAGGTATTGATATCGACTGGAAGCCCAACCATAAATATGTATATAACGTTATATTCTGCGGACAAGGCAGCGGCGCGGGTGTTTATCCTCCTATTGAATTGCCTGATTTGCCCAAAATAGAGGGTATAGAGATTGTACCCAACAAAGATGAAGATAAAGTAGGAGAAACAGTACTTGATAGCCCGCTATCTTTCGACGTAAAAGTAGAGGCTTGGGAGCAAGGAAACACCGGAAACGATGATGGTAATACAAACATGGACTAATCGACTAACATCAAAAGAAACGTGATTATGCGACATTTTCGTATATTTCGACCATCCTTCGGGCTGATGCTCCGTATGCTTGCAGGTGTTGCGGTCTGTGCCGTGTCGTCCTCTTGCACGGACGACACTTTCGACAAGCACGGACATCAGGGTGCTTCGGGCATGCTTGCGTTCGATGTGGCGGCACCGGGCAGCTGGGCTGATGGTTCGGCGGCCACGCGCGTTGCCGACAAAGACATAAGCATCCGGAAGCTGACACAGTCCGAAGGGGGGAAACCCTTATATTTAGTTACTGAAATTGCGGAAGCTGCTGTGGATACAGCGGCTTCCAATGCTATAACCCGCGGCACCACGACAACCGGAGAAACATTTAAGAACCATAGCTTCGGACTCTCGGCGACATGCTACACCGGAGATTGGCCCGGAGAAGAGGAGACAAACAAGTGGACCACCAACTTTGCCCACAACATAAAGGTGAGTTATACCGAAAGCGATAGCAAATGGAAATCCGAAAAATCCCTGTACTGGGTAGGTTCGGAGAATATCAAATTCTTTGCCTACTCCCCCTACTCTGCTGCCGCACCTGCATCTTCCGAAGAAGGCGCGGCTGATGCCGACGATGCCACTCCCTCCGTCATCCACTCGGCAGCGGATGCCACCGGTATTCCCACGCTGACCTATACAGTCCCCAAGGACGTGACCAAGCAGATTGACCTGATGTATGCCACCGCAGACTGTGGCGGAAACGGCACGGGAGACGTCCGGAATGGAGCAGTGCAATTGAACTTCAAGCACGCACTGACTGCCGTCACCATAAAAACCGGCGAAAAGATGCTTGCCGGAAAAGTGACCAAAATAAAGATTTCCGGAGTGCATGGTAGCGGCAGTTACCCGATAGGAGCAACTAGCTGGACCATTACAGACGAAACCGCCGGACGCACGTTCAGTATAGACAATGAAACTGCATTGGACGGGAATAAAGACAAGAATGAAATCATGACCAAACCCGGCACCATACTGAACGGTGACGATAAGGGATACACGTTCATGATGATTCCCCAAGAACTCACGGATGATGCAAAATTAACAATCTCGTTCACAGACAAGCTTACAAATACGGAACGTACTCTTACAGCCAAACTAAAGGAGTTTACGAAAAACGGGATATGGGAGATAGGAAAGCAGTATACCTACTCTATCAACTCCACCGGAATCGTTATTACACCGGTGATTGAATTGAAAGTCAACCGGGATAATACACTGTATCCTAATGGCGGTTATAAGGGAACTTGGAGCGCAGGTAATCCGCATCCTAATCCTCCATCTCTATACATAGAAATGACAGATGAAGAAAAACAAGCATATCTTCCGGTCAGCGGTGTTCTGAATGATGTAAGTATTGCCGCATACATGAAGGTGGCACAAGCTAATGCAGAATCAGCAGCCGCGAAAGAGCAAAGAAGGAAACTTGATTTCACGATTGAGTGGTCTATTGATGGCGGCACAACGTGGAATTCATCGAAAGAGAGCCCTGAACTGGGCTGGAAACCGGCCACCGGTTCCCAAAGCAGGGCGGACGATACCGACCCGACGCAGCCCGTAAGCGGAAGCATAATCCTGCCTGCCCAATCCCAATTTACATACATGCGGAATTTCTTGTACGGGAAAGGAACCACTATAGAAGGCCAAACACCGGGCAAGACTATTACCGATGCAGGAAATGGCTCGAAAGACGCCCCATACGATTTGGTTGACCGCAATGAGGTACAAGAAAGTGCCAACTGCTATATTGTGAATGATTATGGCTATTATAAGTTTCCGGCTTACTATGGCAATACTTATAATAAAGGAAACGATACTTCGTCTTACAAGTATGAAGGTGACATAAATGCTATTTCGGACAAAACTCGTAAGTTTGTACTAGGCGAGTTCGTGAAACATGATAATACCCCCATTACAAGTGGTGAAATTTCAGGAATAAAAGATGCAATACTACTATGGCAAGACAGTCCGGACCTTGTAACAGAGGTGAAATACGATAATGGCTGGGTATCTTTCCGTGTGCCCGAAGAAAGCATCAACCAAGGCAATGCCGTGATTGCCGTACGCGGTTCTGAGGGTATTTTATGGAACTGGCATATATGGGTTACCCATCGCAAATGGGACGAATCATCTTGTCATACAATGTCGGATGATAACCTGAATCAATATGACAAGCCATTTATCATAACCCCTTGCAACCTTGGTTATTGCGAACCACATATCGGAGACGCTGAAAGAGATATACTTATACGTTTTGTAGCCAATAGCGAACAAGTAGGTGATAATGAAATTGCACTAACCGTCAGCGGAGCATCGCAACCCGGGAAAGATGAAAAGAAGGGCATCATTACATTTACCCAACCCGAGATTGCAGCATCCGCAGCAGGCGACAACACCTATTACCAATGGGGACGTAAGGACCCGATGCTCCCGGGCATTCACAATGATGACACTTACAATACTGACAAAGAATTAGACATGGTAAACAAAATGTTCTATTCTACTCCGAAGTATCGTTTCACTTCATCAGAAAGCGCCAGAAGTATCGGAGAAAGCATACAATATCCAAATGAGTTTTTTATGCACAAGCGGCCACCAACTGATAATGGTGAGGGTGAAAATGGTACCCCAGATGATCCGAGAAATAACTATATGCGACGTCACTGGCATGATGGAAGAAAAGCTAATTATGACAAAAAAACCATCATGAACTATTGGAATACACAGTTGACAGCAAGTGGGAACGCTAACTTTGCCTATGGCAAGGACATCCAGGATTACAAGCAATCCCCTAATGACCTATATGTCATCAAAACAATATACGACCCTTCACCGGCAGGATTTAAAATTCCGCCTATTAAGGCTTTTGCTGATTTTTTTGATCAGGTAAAGTTGAAACAAGTGCCTGCTCCAACTGAGAAAAATCCCAATGCAAAAAAAACCGTAAGTGCAGGCCCACCAAATACAGTGGAAACCACGGAATTCAAAGGATGGAGAGTTACTGTTGAAAGCCAGCCCTTTTATTTTCCCGCTACCGGAGTACGTGATATGGGAGTAAAGAACCGAAAGGTAGATTATGGCACATTTCCAGGCTTCTCTTCAATAACATATATAGCAACATCCGGATTTCAGGGTACCGTTACATCGGATGAAAATGCCAACTCCAGTTGCTTGATACTTGCTATTGATAAAAGACCAGGGGATTTTACAAACTGCACCTATCCCATTCATGGCACCAACAACGCATACGGCTTTACCGTCCGCCCCATCCGCGACGGTCAGACAGCAGATTAAAGCCGCCACCTAAAGCCCCCCTCCGGAAGGGGGGCTTCCTCCATCCATTCTGTCTTCCAAAAAATCTCCATCCCCCTCTTTTACCATTTGTTTTTTTTGCCTACTTTTGCAGAAAATACAAGGAAAACAACAAACTTCAAACATCATCCATACTATGTTTAGCAAGAAGAAGAACAACAACGAAGAGTATCTCAGCCCCACAGCCCAACCCTTGAAACTGACCACCATAGCCGTAGGCACCATCCTGAAAGGAACGGTGGACGTGGAAGGAAGCCTGCGCATAGACGGAACCATCGAAGGAGACATCACATGCCACAAAACGGTGGTGGTGGGCCCCCAAGGAAAGGTGACGGGAAAGGTGACTTCCGCCTCGGCCATACTGGAAGGCACGCTGAAAGGAGACATACATATATCGGACAAACTCATCCTGAAATCGGGATGCCTGATGGAGGGAGACATCTATACCTGCAAACTGGAAGTGGAACCCACCGCCTGCTTCAACGGCAACTGCAACACCATCAAAGAGACCAAGCAACCTGCCGCCCCCACACCCGAACCTCCTGCAAAGAAGAAATAAACCGGTTTACCGGATAATACCCTCTGCCGGTATGCCCTTACCGGTAGAGGCCACCACAGAACCAGAATGAAGAAAATACTCAATCTCGCAGGAAGCTTCATAGTCGGAGCGTGTATCGGCGCGGGAGGAATGATAGGCGTAAGAACGCTGGTCATAGGAGACTCGCTCGACAGTGTATGCAGCAGGTTTTCCGAATTCGGCGCCCTGCAGATGGCAGGAGTCTTTCTGGCCGCCATACTGCTTCTGCTGCTCTCCATCTTCCTGCAAGTGATTCTGCACGAAGGCGGGCATCTTGTCTGCGGACTGGCCACCGGCTACCGCTTCGTCTCCTTCCGCATCTTCAGCCTTACCTTCATCCGCAAAGACGGGAAATTGTGCATCAGGCGCTTCAGCATTGCCGGAACGGGAGGGCAATGCCTGCTTGCCCCGCCCGAAAAGCCTCTGGCATACATCCCCACCGCCTTGTACAACCTGGGCGGAGTGCTTGCCAATCTGTCGGCCGCCATCCTTGCCTTCCTTCCGCTACTCGCCGCAGACGGACTGCCCTATCTGCTGAAATTCTTTCTCCTGACGTTCTCCCTGACGGGCCTCTTCCTTGCACTGATGAACGGAATCCCCATGAAGATAGGCGGCATCGGCAACGATGCCGACAACATGCGCCTGCTTCTCAAGGACAGCAAAAGCAAGCAGGCACTGGTCACCCAGCTACGCGTCAATGCACTGGTGCAGGAGGGCATGCGCCCCAAAGACATGCCTGCCGAATGGTTCGGCCAAGCGGAAGGCATCGACTACAAGAATGCCCTGCAAGCCACCATAGCCTTGATGCACGCCTCGCGCCTGCTCGACCTCGAAGAATGGGAAGCCGCCCACCACGCGTTCGGCAGAGTGATGGACCACCGGCACGAAGTCATCGGGCTTCTGATAAAGGAAACCGCTTGCGAACTGCTCTTCACCGCCCTGGTGACAAACAAGACCGCGCAGGCAGAAGAATTATATACCGACGAACTGAATGCCTACATCCGGCAATACAAGGATGTGACGTCTTCCAAGCAGCGCTTGCTCTGCGCCCTGGCACTCTGCCGGGACAAGGACGCGGCAAAGGCAAAGGAAATTTACGACACCACCTGCCGACGGAAAGACAAATACCTGATGCAGGGAGAAGTCCGTTCGGACATAGCGCTGATGAAATCAATCCTTACCGCCGCGAATGTCTTGTAGCGGAAATGCCCCTTGTAACAGGAATATGTCTTGCAAAATGAAACAACTCCTCTTCTGCCTGCTACTGCTGCCGTCGGCCTGCGCGCTGCAAGGCTGCGGCGGGAAGCAACCACCGCAAAGGCAAATACAACGCGCGGACACAATGGAAAGGGATGCCGCATGTTCCGACTCCATAGAAGAAGCCCCCGCCCCTCCTGCCCCGGTCAAAAGCCGTACAGCCCGCTATCTGGACTCCCTCGGTTTCGTCAACATTGCCGAAGCGGACAGCAGCATTGCCATCGACCTGATGTACACCCGTGCCGACAACTTCACCGGAACCATACTGTACGAAGACCTGAAAGAAGCCTACCTGCACCCCGATGCCATGAAGAGTCTGAAGCAGGCACAACACCTGCTGCGGGAGCGGCATCCCGGCTACAGCCTCGTCGTCTACGACGCGGCGCGCCCCTTGTCCGTACAGCGGAAGATGTGGGACACAGTGAAAGGCACCTCCAAATACATCTACGTCTCCAACCCCTCGCGCGGCGGCGGCCTGCACAACTACGGACTGGCAGTGGACATCAGCATACTCGACGACAAAGGCCTCCCCCTGCCCATGGGCACCCCCGTAGACCATCTGGGCAAAGAAGCCCACATCACGGAAGAAGCCGCACTCGTGGCACAAGGCAAGCTGACGGAACAAGAACGCGCCAACCGCCTGCTGCTGCGGCAGGTAATGGAAGAAGCCGGATTCCGCCCGCTACCCAGCGAATGGTGGCACTTCAACCGCGTCGGCAGGCAGACGGCGAAGGAGAAATACCGGGTAATCCCTTAAAACCCAAGCACACTGCTTCATTTAAGGAAGTTAAAAGGAATCAAAACTTAGAATCATATTTTTTCAGTAAGTTTGCATAGAAATAAATAAGCCAAACCATGCCTCTATCCCCAGACACCCTCCGCTTCATCCGCGAGCATCACCGCGACGACGTGCGCAGCCTTGCCTTGCAGGCACGCCGCTACCCTTCGGTAGACATGCCCGCCGCCATCACACAGATTTCAGGCCGGCAGATTGCCAAAGAGAAGATACCCGCATGGGCCGAGAACGAGAACATACTCTACCCCGCCCACCTTTCTCTGGAGCAATGCTCCTCCCAGGTGACGGCACAATATAAAGCGGAAATCATAGGCAACCTGCCAAGAACAGGACAAGAACATCCCGCGAAAGCCGGCACTCACGCGAAAAACAGCACTCCCGCATCGGCCGGCACCCTTACCGACCTCACCGGAGGTTTCGGCATCGACTGCGCCTTCCTCTCCTCCTGCTTCGGACACGCCACTTACGTAGAGCGCCAGGAAACACTCTGCCGGATAGCCGCGCACAACTTTCCCGCCCTCGGCCTGAACCACATCTCCGTGTGCCACGCAGACAGCGTCCGCCATCTGCAAGAGATGGAACCCGCAGACTGCATCTTCATAGACCCTGCCCGCCGCGACGGACACGGCGGAAAGACCATAGCCATCGGCGACTGCGAACCCGATGTGTCCGCCCTCGAAGAACTGCTGCTGCGCAAGGCACGGCACGTGCTGGTAAAGCTCTCTCCCATGCTCGACCTCACCCTTGCCCTGAACGACTTGAGGCATGTACGAGAGGCACACATCGTCTCCGTGGGCAACGAATGCAAGGAGCTGCTGCTCTTGCTGGGGCAAGGCGAAACGCTGCCTACAGACGACATTCCCATACATTGCGTCAACTTCACCTCCGCCCCGGCTCCCCAAGCCCTCGTCTTCACCCGCGGACAAGAGAAAGAGTGCGCATGCCCCTACACCCCCCTTCTGAAGCCATACCTCTACGAACCGAATGCCTCCGTGCTGAAAGCCGGTGCATTCCGTAGCCTTTCCTCATTATATAAGATTGAAAAGCTGCATCCCAACAGCCACCTCTATACTTCGGACAGCCTCCTTCCCGACTTCCCCGGCCGCAAGTTCCGGATTACCTCCTCCTGCGGCTTCGGCAAGAAAGAAGTGAAAGAGATGCTGGCCGCCGAGAAAAAGGCGAACCTCACCGTGCGCAACTTCCCCGCCACCGTGGCCGAACTGCGCAAACGGCTTAAACTGGCCGAAGGGGGAGACACTTATCTATTTGCCACTACCCTGGCAGACGGAAAGAAGGTACTTATCCGCTGCCAGGCTACGGGATAAGACACCAACCCCTATACCTTCCCCTGCACAAGATGCCATCCCGTGTTGTTCGAGATGCCCATCTCATACAGCATAAGATGCCATCTTGTGCGTCTTTATCAATAGTCCGCCAGACGACGGCAAGGGGAGAATGCGGTCACATCGGCCAGAAACAGACAAGCTAAAAGGAAAGAGCCATGAAACCAACATAACTTTTCTTTGCAAACATGGCAGTTCTGCATTCAGTTTGCACTATCTTTGCACCCAAAATCAACACACCTATGGATATATTGCTTCTTGTCGGAGGACTGCTCCTCATTCTTCTGGGCGCCAATGGGCTGACAGACGGCGCCGCATCCGTTGCCAAACGTTTCCGCATACCGTCCATCGTCATCGGGCTTACCATTGTCGCCTTCGGCACTTCCGCACCGGAACTCACCGTCAGCATATCCTCCGCCCTGAAAGGCAGCGCAGACATCGCCATCGGCAATGTGGTGGGAAGCAACATATTCAATACCTTGATGATTGTGGGCTGTACGGCCCTTTTCGCTCCGATAGTCATCACCCGTAATACGCTGAAACGCGAAATCCCCCTTTGTATACTTTCGTCCGTCGCCCTGCTGATTTGCGCCAACGACGTCTTTCTGGACGGCAGTGAGGAAAACATGCTCGGCATTGCCGACGGACTGCTGCTGCTGTGCTTCTTTGCCATTTTCCTGAGTTACACCTTTGCCATCGCAAAAAGGGACGGAGACACGACGAACCCCGAAAAGGAGCCCCTGCAGGAAGAGGATGAAATCAGGCTGCTGCCGGTGTGGAAGTCTGCCCTATACATTCTCGGCGGACTTGCCGGACTCATCATCGGGGGCAATTTCTTTGTAGACGGCGCCGGCGGCATAGCCCGCGGATTGGGCGTCAGCGAATCCGTCATAGGCCTTACGCTCGTGGCAGGCGGCACATCACTGCCCGAACTTGCCACCTCCATCGTAGCCGCCCTGAAGAAAAACCCCGAAATAGCCATCGGAAACGCCATCGGAAGCAATCTCTTCAACATATTCTTCGTGCTGGGCTGTTCGGCTTCCATCACCCCAATGCGTCTGACGGGCATCACCAATCTCGATTTGTGGGTACTCGTGGGGGCGGGCATCCTGCTCTGGCTGTTCGGCTTGTTCTTCGGGAAACGCACCATTACCCGAATCGAAGGAAGCATTCTGATGCTCTGCTACGCGGCCTACATGGCTGTACTGATATGCAACCTCTGACACAGGGCATAAAAAATAAGCAAGCTTATTTTGTTCTGCTCTCAGTTTGCATTACCTTTGCGAACCCAATATTGAACAATTATGGCAATTACAATCAAGAAAGTTACCACACGACGGGAACTGGAGCGCTTTATCCGCTTCAACTACCTGCTATACAAAAACAACCCTTATTCCGTCCCCGACCTTTTCGACGACATGCTCAATACCTTCAACAAGAAGAAAAACGCTGCATTCGAATTCTGTGAAGCCGACTATTTTCTGGCCTATCGGGAAGGTAAAATCGTAGGACGTGTAGCTGCCATCATCAACCACAAGGCAAACCAAACCTGGAACAAGAAGGAAGTACGCTTCGGGTGGATAGACTTCATCGACGATGCGGAAGTATCCGATGCCCTGATACGCACCGTGGAAGAATGGGGAAAAGAACGGGGAATGACGTATATACAAGGCCCGCTGGGATTCACCGACTTCGATGCCGAAGGCATGCTTGTTGAGGGATTCGACCAACTGGGCACCATGGCCACCATTTATAACTATCCCTACTACCCGCAGCACCTGGAACGCATGGGCTTCGAGAAGGACGCCGACTGGGTGGAGTATAAAATCTACATTCCGGATGCCATACCCGACAAGCACAAGCGCATCTCCGACCTCATCCGGCGCAAGTACAACCTCAAGGTAAAGAAATATACATCCGCCAAGAAGATTGCCCAAGACTACGGCCAGGCCATCTTCGAGCTGATGAACGAAGCCTACCGGCCACTCTACGGCTACTCGGCGCTGAGCCAACGGCAGATAGACCAATACGTCAAGATGTACCTGCCCATCCTCGACCTGCGCATGGTGACTCTGATTACCGATGCCGACGACCAGCTGCTCGCCGTAGGCATCTCCATGCCGTCTCTTGCCGAGGCCTTGCAGAAAGCCCGCGGACGCCTGCTCCCTATGGGCTGGTATCACCTGGCCAAGACCATCTTCCTGAAGAAATATCCTAAAATGCTCGACCTGCTGCTGGTTGCCGTAAAACCGGAATACCAGAACAAGGGCGTCAACGCACTGCTGTTCTCCGACCTTATCCCCGTCTACCAGCAACTTGGTTTCGAGTATGCCGAAAGCAATCCGGAGCTGGAGCTGAACGGCAAGGTACAGGCACAATGGGAGTACTTCAGGACGGAACAGCACAAGAGGAGAAGATGCTTTGTGAAGGAGATAGGATAACCGCAGATGGCATAGTCCTTTGGAGTATGTGAACTTTCAATAAACACAAGACCTTCCTTTTGTATATATCATATATAAATTATATATTTGCGAAGAAACAAAAAGAAGAGATATGGAAGCCACAATAATGCCCAAGAAAAGAAAAGTGATTGATATACCCGAGAATGTATTCAAATATCTTTCCATAAAAGCAGCTGCCAATGGAATGAATCTGAAGAAATATATCGAAAACCTGATAGCCAAAGATGTGGAAGACATTGACGACTCCGCCACCTATCAGCAATTGATAAAAACCGATCCGGAGGGACTCTCTCCGGCAAGCGAAGAAGAACAGGAGCAGTTCCGTAAATGGCTTGGAATATGAAAGCCTCCTTCTCCAAATCATTTATAAAATCAGCCGAAAAGCTGTCCGGCAAAGTTAAAGAATCGCTCCGTACTGCCATTTTAGAGGTAGAACAAGCGGAAAGCATCAAAGAAATCACCGATTGCAAGAGGCTGATAAACTATAATCACATATACCGTATCCGCATAGGCAGTTATCGGGCGTTCTTTATATTTCATGTCCAAATAGTAGATGACACCGTTCTATTTGAATATCTTTTGCCCAAAGGCGAGGCATATACCAAGAAAACGGAAAAGAACTTAAGGCAGAAAGACAAATGACCAAGTATCCCTAACAATCAAAATTCCATGGAAGAAGAACTGAATATCAATGGTAGTCTGCAATTCAGCGAACCAACAGTATCATATACCGACGACAATATCCGCCACCTGGACGACATGGAGCATATCCGTGTCCGTTCAGGCATGTACATCGGTCGCCTGGGCGACGGCTCCCAGAACGATGACGGCATCTATGTGTTGCTGAAAGAAGTGATGGACAACAGCATCGACGAGTTCAAGATGGGTGCCGGAAAACGCATAGAAGTGACTATAGAAGACAATCTGCGCGTCAGCGTGCGCGACTACGGCCGAGGCATTCCGCAAGGCAAGCTGATAGAGGCGGTCAGCAAGCTGAACACCGGAGGAAAGTACGACAGCAAGGCTTTCAAGAAAAGCGTCGGGCTGAACGGTGTGGGTATCAAGGCGGTCAATGCGCTGAGCAACCGTTTCGAGGTACGCAGCTACCGCGACGGCAAGGTACGCACCGCCATCTTTGAAAGAGGAACGCTGTTGAGCGACGCAACCGAGGATTCGACGGAAGAAAACGGAACTTATATCTTCTTTGAGCCGGACAACACGCTCTTCTACAACTATTCCTTCCAGAACCAGTTTGTAGAAACGCTGCTGCGCAACTACACCTACCTGAATACGGGGCTTACCTTTATTTACAACGGACAGCGCATCGTTTCCCGCCACGGACTGGAGGACTTGCTGAAAGACAACATGACCAGCGAAGGCCTTTACGACATCATACACCTGAAAGGAGAAGACATCGAGATAGCCTTCACGCACACCAGCCAATACGGCGAAGAGTACTACTCCTTTGTCAACGGACAGCACACCACCCAAGGCGGTACACACCAGACTGCCCTGAAGGAGCACATTGCCCGTACCATCAAGGAGTTCTACAACAAGAACCAGGAGTATGCCGACATACGCAACGGCCTGGTAGCCGCCATCGCCATCGACGTGGAGGAACCCATGTTCGAGAGCCAGACCAAAACGAAACTGGGAAGCAACAACATGTGGCCCGCCGTGCCGCAGGAAGGCAAACCCGCCGGCCCCACAGTAAACAAATACGTGGGAGACTTCATCAAGACGGAAGTGGACAACTACCTTCACAAGAACCCGCTCGTCTCCGAAGTGATGCTGCAAAAGATACAAGACTCCGAGAAAGAGCGCAAAGCCATTGCCGGTGTCACCAAGCTGGCACGTGAACGTGCCAAGAAAGCCAACCTGCACAACCGCAAGCTGCGCGACTGCCGCTACCACCTGAGTGACGGCAAAGGCAAGGACCAGGAGGCCGAATCGTGTATCTTCATCACCGAGGGAGACTCGGCCAGCGGCTCCATCACCAAGAGCCGCGACGTGAATACACAGGCGGTATTCAGCCTGCGCGGCAAGCCGCTAAACTCCTACGGACTTACCAAGAAAGTGGTTTATGAAAACGAAGAATTCAACCTGCTCCAGGCGGCCTTGAATATAGAAGACGGCATAGAGACGCTGCGCTACAATAAAGTCATCGTAGCCACCGATGCCGATGTGGACGGCATGCACATCCGCCTGCTGATTATCACATTCTTCCTGCAGTTCTTCCCCGACCTGATAAAGAAGGGACATGTATACATCCTGCAAACCCCGCTCTTCCGCGTGCGCAACAAGAAGAAGACAAGCTATTGCTACACCGAGGAGGAACGTGTGAAAGCCATTGACGAGCTGGGACCCAATCCCGAAATCACACGGTTCAAAGGTCTGGGAGAAATCTCGCCCGACGAGTTCCGCCACTTCATCGGCAAGGACATGCGTCTGGAGCAAGTGTCGCTGCGCAAGACCGACCTCGTAAAAGAGCTGCTGGAGTTCTACATGGGCAAAAATACCATGGAGCGGCAAAACTTTATTATCAACAACCTGGTTATAGAAGAAGATTTGGCATCATGAGAAGAGCTATCTTTCCGGGAACATTCGACCCGTTTACTATCGGACACTCTTCGGTAGTGAGCCGTGCGCTGACCTTCATCGACGAAATCGTCATAGGCATAGGCATCAACGAAAACAAGAACACGTATTTCCCCCTGGAAAAGCGCGAGCAGATGATACGGGACTACTACCGGAACGAGCCGCGCATCATCGTGCAGTCATACGATTGCCTGACCATCGACTTTGCCCGGCAGGTAGACGCCGGCCTGATCATACGCGGCATACGCACCGTGAAGGATTTCGAATACGAGGAAACCATTGCCGACATCAACCGCAAGCTGACCGGCATAGAAACCATCCTGCTCTTCACCGAGCCGGAACTTACCTGCGTCAGCTCCACCATCGTGCGCGAACTGCTGCAATACGGAAAGGACATCAGCATGTTCATACCCGAAGGAATGGAAATCAAGGATTAGGGATTAAGAACCAAAATGGAAATGATGAAGAAACTATTTACAATTATAATATGTATATGCGCAGTGACGGCGCAAGCGCAAAAGCCGAACAATAATGAAGCCCTGCGCAAACTGCAAATGGCAGAGTTTGCCATCACCAACCTTTATGTGGACAAGGTGGATGAAGACAAGCTGGTGGAAGAAGCCATCATCAAGATGCTGGCGCAGCTCGACCCGCACTCCACCTACAACAATGCCGAAGAAGTGAAAAAGATGAACGAACCGTTGCAAGGCAATTTCGAGGGTATCGGCGTACAATTTCAGATGATGGAAGATACGCTGCTCGTGATACAACCCGTCAGCAACGGCCCCTCCGAGAAGGTGGGTATCCTTGCCGGCGACCGTATCGTAGCCGTCAATGACAGCGCCATTGCCGGAGTAAAAATGAGCACGGAAGACATCATGAGCCGCCTGCGCGGACCAAAAGACTCGGAGGTGAAACTGACCGTCGTGCGCCGTGGCGTGGACGATGCATTATACTTCACCGTGAAGCGTGACAAAATTCCCATTCTCAGTCTGGACGCCTCTTACATGATACAGCCCCAAACCGGCTATATACGCATCAACCGCTTTGGAGCCACCACCGCCGAAGAGTTTGCAAAGGCCTTGAAAATACTGCAGAAGAAAGGAATGAAAGACCTTATCCTCGACCTGCAAGGAAACGGAGGAGGATATCTGAATGCCGCCATCGACCTTGCCAACGAGTTTCTGAAACAAAAGGAACTCATCGTCTACACCGAAGGAAGAGCCGCACGCCGCAGCGACTTCTTTGCCAAGGGTACGGGCAACTTCAGGAACGGCCGCCTCATCGTATTGGTAGACGAGTACTCCGCTTCTGCCAGCGAAATCGTGACCGGAGCCATCCAAGACTGGGACAGAGGTGTGGTAGTAGGACGCCGTACATTCGGCAAGGGACTTGTGCAGCGTCCCATCGACCTGCCGGACGGTTCCATGATTCGCCTGACCATAGCCCGCTACTATACTCCCTCGGGCCGCTGCATTCAGAAGCCTTACGACAGCACCGCCAACCTTGACAGCCGTCCGACCGGCGAAAACAACCAGAAGAAATACAACCAGGAACTGATAGACCGCTTCAACCACGGAGAAATGATTCATGCGGACAGCATCCACTTTGCTGACTCCCTGAAGGCGCAGACCAAGCGTATGGGACGTACCGTCTACGGAGGCGGAGGCATCATGCCCGACTTCTTCGTGCCCATCGACACCACCCAGTACACAGACTATCACCGCAATCTTGTGGCCAAAGGCGTGGTTATCAAAGCCACTACGAGCTACATAGAGAAGCACCGGAAAGAGTTGCAGGGCAAATACAAGAAGTTCGAAACCTTCGACGGAAAGTTCGAGATAGACGACAACTTCCTGACGGAGATACGCACCCTGGCAGAAAAGGAAAAAATCAAGTTCGACGAGAAGCAGTACAGCCAATCCCTGCCGCTTATCAAGACACAGCTCAAAGCCCTGATAGCCCGCGACCTATGGGACATGAACGAGTACTTCCGGGTGATGAACACCACGAACAACAGCGTGCAGCAAGCCTTAAAGGTGTTGAACGAAGACATCTACAGCACCATCATACGATAGCAATATACCCGTTTGACAGGCACAAGTGTCTGTCAAACCCTCCCGTATCAGTCTGCAAACAGCCATTTATTCAGCCAGCGGTTAACATAGACGTTGACTACGGCGCATCCCGCGCCAATCGCCGCCCCCGCCAGTACGTCCGACGGATAATGTACCCCTTCATTCATGCGGGAAACTCCCACGGAACACGCCCACAAGGCAGACGGAGCTATCACGTACCATTTAGGGTACTTTACACTGAGAGAAGTGGCAAGGGCGAAAGCCGTCGCCGTATGTCCGGAAGGGAAAGACGGGCTGCCTTCACGGCTATATGCATGCACTCTGTCGGGATATTTGTCGTACGGGCGCTCACGACCCACCAGATGCTTCATTCCGTATGTCACGACAAAAGCTCCGGCCACGCTTGTGCCCACATAAACCGCATCCTTCAGCAAGCCTTTGTCATGTCTTATCCAGGCGGCAACGGCCATCGCCACCGGAACACCGACAGCGATGTATGGCTCCGAACGCGAAATCAGCTTATTATAGTTACGGACAAACTTACCATCCCAACTGTTAACCCGATGCAAGGTGTTGATATCCCAATTCTGTGCCGAAAGACCGGATACAACAAGGCACATAAAAAATACAAAAAAAACAGCCTTCTTCATAAGTCCTTCATATTAGTTTGACGCAAAGATAGGATAAATAGATAAAACTTCCGGTATTTCGTCATTCAGAACTACGACAAGATGAAGAATGTGGAAAAGTTTGCCCACTTCTGCAAAGACCCTTTCGGAGACACACCCCGCGCGCTGAGAACAAACTTCGCATTCTGCCGGATTACGGAATTATTTCTTTAATCGCTTGCTTTATCGCTGGATTTCTCCTATTTTTGCGAGACATTTACAGAAGTATCCTGATAGAACAAATTTTCAAACTATTAAATAACTTAAATTCAATCATTTATGTGGTTAAGTAATTCATCTGTAGGAAGGAAAGTGGTGATGAGCGTTACCGGTATCGCCCTTGTCCTGTTTCTGACATTTCACATGGCGATGAACCTGGTAGCATTAGTCTCGGCTAATGGCTACAACATGGTTTGTGAGTTCCTGGGAGCAAATTGGTACGCGCTGGTGGCCACGGCAGGTCTGGCGGCCTTATTCATCATCCACATCATCTACGCTTTCTGGCTGACTATGCAGAACCGTAAGGCACGTGGTAGCGAACGCTATGCCGTTACAGAAAAGCCCAAGACTGTGGAATGGGCTTCTCAGAACATGCTCGTACTGGGTATCATCGTAATTGTAGGTTTGGGTCTGCACCTGGTAAACTTCTGGGCTAAAATGCAGCTTCCCGAGTTGATGCACAACATGGGCATGCATGCCGACACCCTCACGCTGGCATATGCAGCCAATGGTGTCCATCACATTCAAAACACATTCAGCAATCCGGTATTCGTAGTGCTTTACCTCGTTTGGCTGGGCGCATTGTGGTTCCACCTCACTCACGGTTTCTGGAGCTCCATGCAGTCTTTGGGCTGGAACAACAAAGTATGGATTAACCGTTGGAAATGTATCTCCAACATCTATTCTACTATCGTTGTCCTCTGCTTCGCTCTGGTAGTTGTCGTATTCTTTGCAAAATCATTGTGCGGCGCTTGCTAAATTCAAATTGTAAATGACTAAATTGTAAATTGCATTATGACTAAGATAGATTCTAAAATACCGGAAGGACCGGTGGCTGAGAAATGGACCAATTATAAGGCTCACCAAAAATTAGTAAACCCTGCCAACAAACGTCGTCTGGACATCATCGTAGTAGGAACCGGACTTGCCGGTGCCAGTGCTGCCGCTTCTCTGGGCGAAATGGGGTTCAGAGTATTCAACTTCTGCATTCAGGACTCTCCGCGCCGTGCTCACTCCATCGCTGCGCAGGGCGGTATCAATGCTGCCAAGAATTACCAAAACGACGGTGACTCTGTGTACCGTCTGTTCTACGATACAGTAAAGGGTGGCGACTACCGCGCCCGCGAAGCCAACGTTTACCGTCTGGCCGAAGTATCCAACAATATTATCGACCAATGCGTTGCACAAGGTGTTCCCTTCGCCCGCGAATACGGCGGTACGCTGGACAACCGTTCTTTCGGTGGTGCCCAGGTATCACGTACTTTCTACGCTAAAGGCCAGACCGGACAGCAGCTGCTGCTGGGTGCATACTCTGCATTGAGCCGCCAGGTGAACGTAGGTACCGTAAAACTGTACACACGCTACGAGATGGAAGACGTTGTCCTCATTGACGGACGCGCCCGCGGTATCATCGCCAAGAACCTCGTTACCGGTAAATTGGAACGTTTTGCCGCCCACGCCGTGGTAATCGCTACCGGTGGTTACGGCAATGCCTACTTCCTTTCTACCAATGCAATGGCATGTAACTGCTCTGCAGCAATGGCTTGCTACCGTAAAGGTGCCTGGTTTGCCAACCCTGCTTACGTACAGATTCACCCCACTTGTATCCCGGTTCACGGTGACAAGCAGTCCAAGCTGACTTTGATGTCCGAGTCTCTGCGTAACGACGGCCGCATCTGGGTTCCGAAGAAGCTGGAAGACGCCAAGAAACTGCAGGAAGGCACACTGCAAGGAAAAGATATTCCTGAAGAAGACCGCGACTACTATCTGGAACGCCGCTATCCGGCATTCGGCAACCTCGTTCCGCGTGACGTTGCCAGCCGCGCTGCCAAAGAACGTTGCGACAAGGGTTATGGCGTAAACAATACCGGTCTTGCCGTATTCCTCGACTTCGGCGATGCCATCAACCGTCTGGGCGTTGACGTGGTTCGTCAACGTTACGGCAACCTCTTCGACATGTACGAAGAAATCACCGACGTGAACCCCGAACACAATCCGATGATGATTTATCCGGCTATCCACTACACTATGGGTGGTATCTGGGTCGACTACGAACTGATGACCTCCATCAAGGGTCTGTTTGCCATCGGTGAATGCAACTTCTCCGACCACGGTGCAAACCGACTCGGTGCTTCTGCGCTGATGCAAGGTCTGGCCGACGGTTACTTCGTATTGCCTTACACTATCCAGAACTACCTGGCCGACCAGATTACAGTTCCCCGTTTCTCTACCGACCTGCCCGAATTTGCAGCCGCAGAAAAGGCCGTTCAGGACAAGATTGACTGGATGATGAACATCAAGGGTAAGAAGTCTGTTGACTCTATCCACAAGGAACTGGGTCACATCATGTGGGAATATGTAGGTATGGGACGTACGGCTGAAGGCCTGAAGGAAGGTCTGAAGAAACTGAAAGAAGTACGCAAGGAATTTGAGAAAGAACTGTTCATCCCCGGCGACAAGGAAGGCATGAATGTAGAGCTCGACAAGGCCATCCGTCTGTACGACTTCATCACTATGGGCGAACTGGTCGCTTACGATGCGCTGAACCGTAACGAGAGCTGTGGCGGTCACTTCCGTGAAGAATACCAGACTGAAGAAGGCGAAGCCAAGCGTGACGATGAAAACTTCTTCTACGTGGCTTGCTGGGAATACCAGGGTTCTGACGAAAAGGAACCGGTATTGCTGAAAGAGCCGCTGGTCTACGAAGCAATCAAGGTACAGACTCGTAACTACAAGAGCTAATCGGGAAGTTGAACATTTAAAGAACTAAAGAAAATGGATAAAAATATATCATTTACGCTCAAGGTATGGCGCCAGAAGGGTCCGAAAGCAAAAGGCGCTTTTGAAACATACCAAATGAAAGATATTCCGGGCGATACTTCATTCCTCGAAATGCTGGATATCCTGAACGAACAGCTGATTTCTGAAGGTAAAGAACCGGTGGTATTTGACCACGACTGCCGCGAAGGTATCTGCGGTATGTGTTCGCTCTACATCAACGGACACCCCCACGGTCCTGCAACCGGCGCTACGACTTGCCAGATTTATATGCGCCGCTTCAACGATGGTGATACCATCACTGTTGAACCGTGGCGTTCTGCCGGTTTCCCGGTTATCAAGGACTTGATGGTAGACCGTACGGCTTACGACAAGATTATGCAGGCAGGCGGCTATGTCAGTGTACGTACCGGCGCTCCCCAGGATGCCAACGCCATCCTTATTCCGAAGCCCATCGCTGACGAGGCAATGGATGCTGCCAGCTGTATCGGTTGCGGCGCATGTGTAGCTGCTTGCAAGAACGGTTCTGCCATGTTGTTCGTTTCTGCCAAGGTAAGCCAGTTGAACCTGCTGCCTCAGGGCAAACCGGAAGCATTGCGCCGTGCCAAGGCTATGTTGAGCAAGATGGACGAACTTGGTTTCGGTAACTGTACGAATACCCGTGCATGCGAGGCCGAATGTCCGAAGAATGTTTCCATCAGCAACATCGCCCGCTTGAACCGCGACTTCATCATTGCGAAGCTGAAAGACTAATACGGTCTTTCTGCAAATAATATAGGATGTGCTTCGGATAAACCCTTGAACAAACTCAGATTTATCACCCAGCTTTCACTATATTTGATTAATATCACAAGAGACTCCTCCGCCGGGAAACCGTCGGAGGAGTTTTTTTAACCATTTTCTTCCCAGACATATACACAGGCTTCATTTAAGGGAGCTAGAAGGAGTTATCGCCCTTAAATGAAAAGAGCCGTATAGACATATATCATATAGACATACGTAAGTCTTCATATTCTCTCAAAAAGTCAATCCGTGTACGGAAACAGTGAAATTCAGTGAAAGAAATACAAAAGAAGTAGCAGGAGAATACAGAAATTTGGAGGACTACAAAAAGAGTCCTATATTTGTGACGTGATTTTTTTCATAGTATTAGATTTAAGGTTAACAAAGGTTGGAGTACAGCGGTACTCCTTTTTTTATGCCCATACGTTTCTCCGAGCCCATGATGAAAAAAACGGTACTCGCATTTCTTTCCATAATCCTATTTGCCGCAGGCTGTTTCCAACGGCCTGCCGCCACCACCAAGATGCCCATATGAGATACGGGAAACCGTCCATATAAGGCAAAAGAGCTGCGCGCTCAAGCCAGCAAGTGATAGACCCCGCCCACCATTGCCTTGACCACTCCCTTCATCTCCAGTTCAAAAAGCAAGGCACTCATCCGGTTGACGGGGATATCCGCTTCCACCACCAACGCATTGATATGGAGGTCTCCCTGTCGCATAAGGATACGCACAACAAGCTCCTCCTCTTCCGTCAGTTCCGGAAAGAGATTACGCTGAATGCCTTCTATCCGGACAGGCTGCTCCGCTACAGCCCAGCCCATAATCCGCACAAATTCTTCCGCATCCTGGATAAGGGCGGCCTTGTTGTCACGTATCAACCGGTTGCAACCGATGGAGGATTCATCCGTGATACGGCCCGGAACGGCAAAGCAGTCGCGATGATACCCTTCCGCCAGTTCGGCAGTGATAAGGGAACCTCCCTTTGCGGCAGACTCCACAACAATGGTAGCATCACTCATACCTGCCACAATACGGTTGCGGCTGACGAAATTATGCTTGTCCGGATTCGTCCCGGTAAGGAATTCGGTCAGCAGACCGCCTTGCGGCAGCATGTCGATGGCTGTTTTCCGATGGACATACGGATAGATGCGGTCCAGTCCGTGAGCAAGAACGGCAACGGTGGAAAGATGATTTGCCAAGGCAGCGCGATGGGCATGGATATCTATGCCATAGGCCAGCCCGCTTACTACCAGCGCATCGGGACAAAGAACGGCCAAATCGCGCAGGAAGTCGGCACAGAATTGCTTGCCGTAGTCGGTAGCGCGTCGTGTACCTACCATATTGATGACATGCAGGCGATTGAAATCGGTGTTCCCTTTAAAGAAAAGTACAATCGGTGCATCTTCACATTCGCGCAAGCGGGAAGGATAAGCCCCGTCCTTCAACGTCAGGCAGGAAAGGCGGTTCTTCTCCACGAACTCCATCTCCCGTTCGGCACGCAGAAAGGCAGCAGGACAGTCAAGGGCCGCTACTATTCCTGGATTCACACCGGGCATGATTTCGGGAAGTTCCTCCCGCTGGAAGAACACTTCGACAGCGCTCCCCACCCCGTCTATCAAACGTTTCGCCCCAATATGTCCGATACCGGGACAAAGCGTGAGGGCTATACTGCAAATGCGTTCGTCACTGTTCATCTCACCACGGATTACACAGACCCACACGGATTGAGATAAGGAGCAAAGAGGCGGTCGAACAGTTCGCTGTCGCTCAAGCGGCCATTGAACACACACACGGTTTCGACTATCCCCTTGAGGCATACCTTACCGTCGGAAGCACGGAAAATGTCCTGATAAAAGACATACTTGATGCCTTCCTTCTTCATATAAAGCCTGGAAACAAACTCGTCACCGCTTTTCAGAGGTGTCTTGAAAGCCATACTGATGCGTGCCACCACCGGGTCTACCCCCTGCTCGTGCAAAGCAGCAAAGCTGGCACCCGCAGACAGAAGAAACTCGTGACGCGTATGTTCCAGATAATGCTGGTAATTGGCGTTATTGACGATGCCTTGCAGGTCGCATTCATAGTCGCGCACCTTCATCGCCAATTCATAAATATACTTTTCCATAATGTTCTTCATGCTGTATCATTTTAACCCGAAAATGTCTCATCAGCGTAAAATGATACACTTTCGCCTTAAAATGATACACCTTTTATACATGGTTTTCCGATTATTTTCTTATAGGTCAACCGCGTTGCTTCTCCACATCCAATCCTTTGAACTTCTTCAGTTCTTCTACGGTAACCAGCTTGTAGAGTTTGTCACTGGGACGTATTTTCACCGATTTCATCGAGAAATGCTCTCCTTTCTTCACGGTCTGCACGGGTTTCAAATCAACGCGCGCCTCGTCCAGAGTGACGAATTCGGCACCCGTCGTGGGACCCGTAATCAGCAGTTTGTCGCCTACGTTCACTTCGGCCGCCTCTACCAGAAACTCCGCCACACCGATGTTGGAGAAGTATCGGATGCCCTTGCCCACATAGATTTTACGCTCCGTAGCGGCAGAACCGTAGTTCTTGGTCCATTCGCCCAAGCGTTGTCCCAAGTAGTAGCCATCCCAGAAGCCACGGTTGAAGACCGTCTTCAAGCGTTCGTCCCATCGGGCAATTTTCTCATCGGTAAACGTATCGTCCAGATAAGCCCCGATGGCCTCTTTATAACATTCCACCACCGTACGCACATACTCGGGACCGCGGGCACGCCCCTCAATCTTGAAGACACGCACACCGGCATCCAGCATCTTGTTCATGAAGTGGATGGTCTTGAGGTCCTTGGGCGACATGATATACTGATTGTCCACTTCCAGCTCTACATCCGTCTCCTTGTCGCGCACCGTATAGCTGCGGCGGCATACCTGCATGCAGGCCCCGCGGTTGGCCGAGTGGTTCATTTCGTGCAGCGATAGGTAGCACTTTCCGCTGACCGCCATGCAAAGAGCACCGTGACAGAACATCTCTATGCGTATCTGCTCTCCGCCGGGGCCGCAGATATTCTCCTCACGGATATGGCGGTAGATTTCCGCCACCTGCTCCAGATTCAGTTCGCGTGCCAGCACCACCACATCGGCAAACTGCGCATAGAAGCGGAGAGCTTCCACATTGCTGATGTTGAGCTGTGTGCTGAGGTGTACCTCCTGCCCTATCCGGCGGGCATAGCTCATCACCGCCACATCGGCGGCAATGACTGCCGAGATGCCTGCCGCCTTTGCCGCATCTACGATAGTATGCATCAGCGGGATGTCATGGTCGTATATGATGGTATTGACGGTGAGGTAGCTTTTCATGCCATGCTCGTCGCACGTCCGGGCTATTTCCCGCAGATCGTCGATAGTGAAGGTATTGGCCGAACGGGCACGCATGTTCAGGTTCTCGATACCGAAATAGATGGAGTCGGCACCCGCTTGTATGGCTGCTGCGAGAGATTCGCGTGAGCCTACCGGTGCCATGATTTCGAAATCTTTCAAATCCATAAATCATATATTTTGAGCTACGGGCTACAAGTGGCCGGGCTCTGTTCCGAAAGGCACTCGTAGCTGCTAGTAGCTAGTAACTTATTTTCCCTGTGCCTGCAATTCCTGTTGAAGTTCAGCGGCAATCTCCATTCCCAGCTTTTGCCCTATTTGCATACCCTCAGTCATCATGGCAGGAGTAGAAGCACCCAGTTTCTTTCCGACAGGCGATTCATAGAAAGCAACGATTTTCTTCAAATCATCCAGTGTGAGGTATTTCTGATAAACGGGAGCATAAAGTTCTGCCAGCCTGCTGCCAAACTTTCCTTCCCATTTCTTCTGAAAACCGTCCCAGAAAGAAGCCGATGCCGACGACTGTTGCTTCAACATAGAAACCATCTGCGGCACCATAGTCTTTGCCGACGCCATAGCGCCGGACAGTTCCAGCATTTTTTCCAATGTAGCCTTATACTCATCACTCGGCACTTGTGCCAAAGCCGAAGGCGCGGCAGCAAACAACATTGCTACACATATCAGAATTAAAACCAAACCTTTTTTCATAATTCCATATCAGTTAAATAAATGAATGATACAAAGGTAGGCTTTTTTCCGTATTTTTGCAGTGAAATAATCATTTAGTTCAATCGATTCATGAAAATAGGCCACATAGACCTGGGCGAACGTCCCATATTTTTAGCTCCGATGGAGGATGTCACCGATCCTGCTTTCCGCCTGATGTGCAAGCACTTCGGAGCAGACATGGTATATACCGAGTTCGTTTCTGCCGATGCCTTGATACGCTCCGTAGGCAAGACCCGGCAGAAGCTGAACATCAGCGATGAAGAACGGCCCGTGGCCATACAAATATACGGACGGGACACCGCCACCATGGTAGAGGCCGCCCGCATCGTGGAGCAGGCACGTCCGGACACGCTGGACATCAACTTCGGCTGCCCCGTGAAACGCGTGGCAGGCAAGGGTGCCGGTGCCGGCATGCTGCAGAACATTCCGCTGATGCTGGAAATCACCCGTGCCGTGGTAGATGCCGTGAAGATTCCCGTCACCGTAAAGACCCGCCTGGGCTGGGATGCCAACAGTAAAATCATCGTCGGCCTTGCCGAGCAGTTGCAAGACTGTGGCATTGCCGCCCTCACCATTCACGGCCGTACCCGCGCCCAGATGTATACCGGTGAGGCAGACTGGACTCTTATCGGCGAGGTGAAAAAGAACCCACGCATGCACATTCCCATCATCGGCAACGGTGATATCACCACTCCCCAACGGGCCAAAGAGTGCTTCGACCTCTACGGTGTGGACGCCATCATGATAGGCCGTGCCAGCTTCGGCCGCCCGTGGTTCTTTAAGGAAGTGAAGCATTATCTGGAGACGGGCGAAGAACTCCCTCCGCTGAGTTCCGAGTGGAGGCTGAACGTACTCCGCCAGGAAGTGGAAGACAGCGTCAACCTGCTGGACGAGCGACGGGGCATACTGCACGTACGCCGCCACCTGGCAGCAAGCCCACTCTTCAAAGGGATTCCCAACTTCCGCGATACCCGAATAGCCATGCTGCGGGCAGAGACGAAGGAGGAACTGTACCGCATCTTCAAGGAAATAGAGCCATTGCTACCTTAAACGGTTGTCTCACATTTTTACCACCATCCTACTTGCTGACCGTTTTTGCTCCTACCCCTCCCAGAACACCTTACATAAGGGGGTAGAATGAGTCACTGACTGAAAGGCATTCAGTCAGTGAGTGAAAGGCATTCAGTCAGTGACTGAATCAGCTTCATTCAGCGGATGAAATGAAAACGCTGCGCAAGCATGACGCCACCAAGATATATTTGTATAAAAAACGGTCATTTAAACATCGGCTGCGCAAACCATCGCTTGAACATCCACGTAGCCAGGATATAAATGCCGAAAGCCGATACGAAACCCACGATAGAGTCTATCAGGTAATGTGCCTGGATATAGACCGTGGCCCCGCACAGCAGCAGATAGAAAGGAAACAGGCAGGCAAACAGACGCTTGCTGCCACGCCATGCCATAATCATCAGTACCGTAGACATTCCGACGTGCGAACTGGGAAAAGCTGCCGTGGGACGCTCACCCACCTGCTGGGAACTCTCCACCAGATTGTAGAAGAAGCCGTGCTCATAGCCCGGACCGGGAAGAAGTTCCTGATGGTGATGGAAATAGTCACCGATGGACGGGAAGATACCTTGCGCCACATGGTCGCTTCCAATGGCGGGGAAGTAGAACTGCGGCCCGGCAACGGGGACGAAGATATAAATAAGGTAATAGATGAAGAAAGCGGTGACGATGACGAACGAAACCTTCTCGAAAAGGTCGAAACGATAAAGGAAATACCACACCACCACCAGCAGAATCATCGGATAATAGAAGAAGTATCCCATATTGAACGGCTCGCTCACCCACATCTGCGGAAACCTTTCACAGAACCACACGGCAGGCTGTCCACCAAACATCCACTGCTCCACCGACGCGAACACGTGGTCGAGATTGGGAAATATCCGGTTGAACTCAAAGGTGTCGGGATACCAATAAGAAAGCAGCGACATCTGGATGGCTATGCGCACAAAGGCGGAGAACTTGCAGGGCGCCAGCCGATAAAGCCACATCAGCAGGAAGGTCATGCCTGCAATGACGGCACGGTCTGCAAGCATCTGCACCGGATGGTCCATTTCCTGAAAGAGAAACAGAATGAGAATGGAGGTCAGCAGATTGTATATCAGCGTAACCTTCTCTACCGCAAAAAGCCCCTTACGGGTTTCTACCCTTCTAAATAAATCTAAAGCCATCCCTTATCCTTATACCAGGCAATGGTTTCCTTTACACCCCGTTCCAGATCGTACTCAGGACTGAAGCCCAGTTCCTCGACAGCCGGTGTGATGTCGCACTGCCAGTTGCGTTGTTTCATTATTCTATACTTGTCCGAATTGAGCGTACTGGTCTTGTTCTGCCGCTTCGCCCAGAATTCAGCGAGCAAAGATACGACTTTCAATACAATTAACGGACATCTCAGGCGAATAACAAACGGATTGCCCAGTTCTTTCCTTATCAAGTCGGAAAAAGCACGGCTGCTGTACACCTTCCCGTCAGCCAGGAAATAGGCGCGGCGTGACACCCGCTTCTCTATCCCGAGGAAGACGGCCTGCACGATGTCCTTTACATATACAAACGTCAAGTCCTGGCGGCGGAAGCCCACGGAAAAGTCCGTATGTTGCCGGATGGACTTTGCCATGAGGTAATAATCCTTCTCACGCGGCCCGTATACACCCGTCGGCCGGTAGATGACGTAGGGGAAACCCGGAACGCTCTGCAAATAAAGTTCTGTTTTCAGTTTACTGAGTCCGTAGGCGGTATTGGGCGAAGGGGTGTCGCTCTCCATAATCGGGTCGTAGGTCTTCTCGCGCACCGGGCCGAACACACTCAGCGTACTGATGAAGATAAACTGCTTGGGAATCATGTCCAGCTCCCTCAGCGTATCGATGAAGCATTTGGTCTGCAGGTAATTCACCAGCTCGAATTCGTTCTTGTCCACACACTTCGTTACACCGGCACAATGGACAATATAATCAAACTTATTGTAGGTTCCTTTATGTTCCGAAAGCTGCGCCCTCAGTTCATTGGGGTGCGCAAAATCCAATTCGAGGAAATGCAGTTTGCGGTCACCCAGATACTCGCGGCTGCTGGACGAGCGTACACCCGCCCACACGCCGAACTTGCGCCTCAACGCCTCCTCCACGATGAAACTTCCGATAAATCCGCTTGCTCCTGTAATTAAAATCGATTCCACTTCTTCAGTTACAAATTACTAATTACTTTTCATCCGGTCTGTCACCTTGACGCTCCTTATGTTACTCTGTCGCCCGGTTGCTCTTCTTCACCGGCTCCACATGGATGCTGACCAGTGTTCCTTTGCCGAACTGCCTTTTCAACTTGTTCTCCACCGCCGTTGCCATCTCGTGAGCTTCCTCCAGCGAGATGCTGCCATCCATACGCACATGCACCTCGATGGCACAATAACTGCCGATGCGGCGCGTACGAAGGTGATGCGGCGAGCTGATACCGGGAAAAGAGAGAATTATCCTTACTATCTCATCCTCTACCTCGGCAGGCAATGATTTCTCCAACAGTTCATCCACACAGGGTATCAACAACTGCACGGCCACCTTCATAATGAAGAAGCTGACAACAATCGCCGCCACCGGGTCCAGCACCCGCCAATGGTCACCCAGAAGAATGGCGCCAGCTATACCCGCCGCCGTGCCTATGGACGAAAACGCATCACTCCGGTGATGCCAGGCATTGGCAACAACCGCCTGCGAATTCAACTTCCTGCCCTTGAATACGGTATATTGATAAAGCACTTCCTTGAAAATGATGGATACCAATGCAGCCACCAGCGCCAGCATGGCGGGCTCCTGCAAAGAACCGCCTTGCAGGAAACGGTAAATGGAGGAAGCCCCGTTCCAGAAAATGCCAAATCCCACAAACAACAGTAAAATACCGATAATGGCAGTTGCCAGCGTCTCGTACTTGCCATGACCGTAATCGTGCCCTTCATCTTCGGGCTTCGCCGAAATGCGTACAAAAACAATGACAACAATATCTGTTATGAAATCCGACAAAGAATGCACCGCATCTGCCAGCATGGCGGCACTGTGACCCATAATACCTGCAAAGAACTTGAAGACAAGCAAGAGAAAGTTTACCACACTTCCCACAACCGTCACCCGGTAAATGGCCTTTTCCCGCGTGGCATCCGCTTTTTTATTCAGAGTTTGCATTTCCATCTGCTTTTCGTTCAAGATACAGCCTATCTTCGCTTTTTGTGCAAATATAGTACATAAATCCATTACAATCTGTCGTTCCTTCATTATTTTCAATAGGATGGCAATATTTTAAAGTCTGAGTGAACGAAAGGACGTATTTATTTGTTTACTTTGCAAGAAAGAATAATGTGCACATTAATTTATCATCATTATGGCCAAAAAGAAAGAAAAGAAAGCCGGCAAACGCATGAAGAAGAAAGAACTCGTCAAAGTGTTACTTGAATTCTTCCACACAAAGCAAGACGAAGTATTATCCCTGAAATACATCTTTGAACAACTTCATCTCTCCACACATCCGCTGAAGATGCTGTGTATGGACATCTTGTCCGAACTGTTGATGGACGACTACATTACAGAGGTGGACAAACACAAGTACAAGCTGAACAACCACGGCGTGGAAATGACCGGAACCTTCCAGCGCAAAAGCAATGGCAAGAACTCCTTCATCCCCGAAGATGGAGGCGAACCGATATTCATAGCCGAACGCAACTCGGCACACGCCATGAACAATGACAAAGTGCGTATCGCCTTCTGTGCCAAACGTCGCGGACGCGAAGCCGAAGGAGAAGTCATCGAGATACTGGAACGTGCCAACGACACCTTCGTGGGTACTCTGGAAGTTGCCAAGTCATACGCTTTCCTTGTAACGGAAAACCGTACGCTTGCCAACGACATCTTCATCCCCAAAGAGAAACTGAAAGGCGGCAAGACGGGCGACAAGGCTATCGTCAAGATAGTGGAATGGCCCGACAAAGCCAAAAATCCCATCGGCCAGGTAATAGACATCCTGGGACGCGCCGGAGACAACACCACCGAGATGCATGCCATCCTCGCGGAATTCGGCCTGCCATACGTCTACCCCGCCGCCGTAGAAAAAGCAGCCGACAAGATACCCGCCGAAATCTCCGCCGAGGAAATAGCCCGACGCGAGGACTTCCGGAGTGTAACCACCTTCACCATCGACCCCAAGGATGCCAAGGACTTCGATGACGCCCTCTCCATCCGCAAACTGAAAGAGGGAGTTTGGGAAGTGGGCGTACATATCGCCGACGTGACCCATTACGTGAAAGAGGGCGGCATCATAGACAAGGAAGCCGAGAAGCGTGCCACATCCGTCTACCTCGTGGACCGTACCATCCCGATGCTTCCCGAACGGTTGTGCAACTTCATCTGCTCCCTCCGCCCCGACGAAGAGAAGTTGGCCTATTCCGTCATCTTCGAAATGACGGAAAAGGGAGAAGTGAAGAACTCTCGCGTAGTGCACACCGTCATCAAGAGCGACCGCCGCTTCACCTACGAAGAAGCCCAGCAAGTCATCGAAACAGGAAAAGGCGATTACAAAGAAGAAATACTCGAGCTGGACAAGCTTGCCAAGTTTCTGCGTGAGAACCGCTTCAAGGCCGGTGCCATCAACTTCGACCGCTACGAGGTGAAGTTCGAAATTGACGAGAAGGGCAAACCCGTCAGTGTCTACTTCAAGGAGTCGAAAGACGCCAACAAGCTGATAGAGGAGTTCATGCTGCTTGCCAACCGCACCGTAGCCGAAAAGATAGGCCGTGTGCCCAAAGGCAAGAAAGCCAAAGTGCTGCCTTACCGTATCCACGACCTCCCCGACCCGGAGAAACTGGACAATCTGGCACAGTTCATCGCCCGTTTCGGCTACAAGCTGCGCACCAGCGGAACAAAAACGGATGTGTCCAAGTCCATCAATCACCTGCTGGACGACATCCAAGGCAAAAAGGAAGAGAATCTGATTGAAACCGTATCCATCCGTGCCATGCAGAAAGCGCGTTACTCCACGCATAACATCGGCCATTACGGACTGGCTTTTGATTATTACACGCATTTCACCTCGCCCATCCGCCGCTACCCGGACATGATGGTACACCGCCTGCTTACCAAGTATCTGGACGAAGGAGGCCGCAGCGTGACCGAACAAAAGTACGAAGCCCTCTGCGAACACAGCAGCAGCATGGAGCAGATAGCCGCCAATGCGGAACGTGCCTCCATCAAGTACAAGCAAGTGGAATTCATGACCGAACGCCTGGGACAGACCTTCGACGGCGTCATCTCCGGCGTAACGGAATGGGGCCTCTACGTGGAGCTGAACGAGAACAAGTGCGAAGGCATGATTCCCATCCGCGACCTCGACGACGACTATTACGAATTCGACGAAAAGAACTACTGCCTGCGCGGACGACGTAAAAACCGGATATACAGCCTGGGCGATGCCATCACCGTCAAGGTGGCACGCGCCAACTTGGAAAAGAAGCAGTTAGACTTTGCACTGGCATAAAACAACCCTATAATTTAAACCATCCCTACCTCCTCTCTTTCAGGGAGAGGCCGGGGAATGAGAGCTATACGATGAAGACAATTACCATTACAGATACTACACAGATTGAGGAGATTATCCGTAGATGCCCATACTGCATAGTAGGCATCACAGACTTTGAAGGAAACCCGTATACAATTCCCATGAACTTTGCCTATCAAGACGGAGTGATATACCTGCATTCCGGCCCGGAAGGTAGTAAAGTGGAGATGGTGGCAAAGCACCCGCAAGTCTGCATCACCTTCTGCGAAGGACACGAACTGGTCTATATGCACCGGCAAGTGGCATGCAGCTACAGCATGAAGTCGCGCAGTGTCATCTGCCGCGGGAAAGTACACTTCGTGGAAGACATGGAAGAGAAGCGACGCGTACTCGACATTCTGATGAAGCAATATACGGAGAATGAATGCAAATATGCCGAACCTGCCGTACGCAATGTCAAGATATGGGAAGTGAAAGTAGAGAAAATGAGCTGCCGGTCGTTTGGGTTAAGACCAAGCGAACTATAACGGCACACAGTTCATTATTTAACAAAAACGACTAAAAACCAACAAGTTGCCTCAATAATCAAAAGAGAGCTGCACGTCACATAAATGTTTCTTCAAAGCCTTTGCCCTTGGGAAAGTTGAAATAGCAGGCTCCTTAGAAGGTTGCCCTTGGAAAGGTATATCCTTTGCATTCAGCCTTTGCCCCTCAAATAAATCATTTTGCCCCGGCAGTTCTTTTCCATTGATGAAAACACGATAAGCATCTATTTCCGATGCCGTAACCCCTTCGATAGTAACATCCCCAATGATTTCCAAGACCTTAGATAAATCTATCCGCATCAACAGTTCGCAGTTAATTACCCGCTTTGCATCCGTAAAGCAGAGAGCTGATATGAACTGCATGACAACCGGACTATTCAATAAATGATGTGTAATTTTAGCAAATGCCCAATTGTCAAATCCCAGCATATAGCAAGTATCGTCCAACATAACGCTTTGCCCGTTGATTGGTGAAACAAGAGAGAATATTATGTTCTTATAGAATGACGACACCACAACCTTATATGGCTTGAACGAGTAATCTCCCAACCCAAATACACAAAAGCGAGGCTTCCCTTTGTAGATGGAGCTTTTTCTCCCATCCAGCAGTTGACCATACTTTTCGAAATAAGCGTAAGTCAATGGAGTACGTTGCTTCATGGCAGAGTTGGGTTCAGCCAGGCTTCTATGGGGAAGAACGATATATTTTCTCACTTCGCCGGAAAAGCCATTGCCGATATCTGAGCTCTTAATCAACGGATATATACATACGGGTTCAACGTCTACAGTTTCACGAAAGCCATTCTCGTATCGACCAGACCTGACGATAAGTTCCATTACTTTTGAACAATCATGCTTGACCCCTGATCGCCAGACCAATTCTGATACGCCATCAATCATCGCAGCCTTATCGTACTCTTCAATATCCGACACAAATCTATCGTTTTTCCAACCATACGATTTCTGAAAAGCTCCGGTATAAAAATCATAATACCGGCATATATCTGTCTTCTCCTTTCCTATCGTACAGGAGAACAAAGAGGCAGATACAGAAACATCGAATTCTTTCTTGGCATCGAAAGCGTATTGGCATACATGAGATATGAAATAGCCTTGAGGACGTTGGTGTATAAGGATGTTTTTTACAACAGAGTTCTTGACGAGTAATGCTATCCGCGTTCCTTCGTTAGACGCAAAGTTCTCAATAAGCAGGTTGCAGATACTCTCCGCTATATCAAAATTGCCCTTACCCGTTATCGCTTCAATACCTTTAGTTCCTCGATAATTGTATTTCTGAGGCAAGTTGGTACTTCCATTCTTGCCCAACTCGCTATTGGTCACCCATGGAGGATTGCCCAAAATCAGAACATTCTTGCCCTCCAGTTGCTTCTTTATCTCACTGAAATCAAAAGCAAATATATCTTCGTAGTAGAGGTGTATTCTTTGATTCTCCTTTACGACAAGACTCCTACGCAACTCGTCAAGATATGGCTTGTATATTTCTATGCCATAAACATCCGTGATTGTATCAAATATCGCCAACCCTGCTCTGATAAAATTCCCCAATCCACAAGTAGGCTCTAAAATAACCTCGGGAGCAGCACCCATGTCCTTCAGCTTGCGACAAACGGCACAAGCAAAGTCATAACCGGTCTGCCAATCTCCAAACTCTCCACGCATTTCAGGCAATCGCCCGGCAAAAGCTGCTGTGGCAGGATTCTCCATTCGTGCTGTTTCTTTAGTTTTTTGCATTATACTTAACAATCGGGGTTATACCATCCACCGTTTCATCAAGAGCGACGATACGAGAATATTGCAATCTCCACTGAAGGGCATTCGAAATAGTCAGATACCCTATTTTCGGCGGACTTTTCAATATCTCGTGTGCCATATTCATCAAAGTTACATCGTCTCCGGGAATCTTGTGGTCACTAAGAAAAGCAAATATATCATCTTCATTACCATTGTTGGCTATAATCGCCCGTAAACCGGTTGTAGTCTGATAGTCCGCGGTACGTGAAGATTCGACAAATGTACAAGAAAGGAAGTTCAACTTACCCTTTTTCTGTTTTGTATCATCTTCCTTGATATAGACAAATACAATCAAATTATATCCTAAGCCATATATCTTCTGCTTACTGTCCCTATATGGACAACTTGACTGCGGCTGTACAACGGAGGTAACCTTTATATCTGTATCGACAGACGGCAAATCAAGCCCTTTGGCCGAGCTGCCAGCCATCATCTCATACCGGTCCCTAAGGAAATCCTAAAACAAATGTTCAACAATAGTTCCTACTTTTTTCCCGTCAGTAACCCCAAACAATTCTTCCCGATAGACTCCATCTTCTTTCGTACAGAATTCTTTGGCTGCTATAACCAACTCCTTTATATTCAGTTTTTTCATACCTGCATATATTCCATATTCACACTTTCAAGTACGAAGGTATGCAAATGCAAATTATCTCGCAAATTATAATCCGCTTAATTTATGGCAGGACACGGCTCTTTCCTTTAACTCCCTTAAATGAAAGAGCCGTGATGGCAGGAAAGGCAGCTTCCTCTTACAACGGGTATTCCTCAAACGCATACAACAGCGTCGAAAGATACCGTTCGCCCGTATCGGGCAGCAGCGCTACAATCGTCTTTCCTTCATTTTCGGGCAGTCTGGCCAGGCGGGCAGCCGCAGCAACGGCTGCTCCCGAAGAGATGCCGACCAGCAATCCCTCATACTTCGCCAGTTCGCGGCCCGTACGGATGGCATCATCATTGGATACCTGCAGCACTTCGTCTACCACGGCACTGTTATAGTTCTTGGGCACAAATCCGGCACCGATACCTTGTATTTTATGGGGAGCGGGCTTCCCACCGGAAAGTACGGGAGAATCTTCGGGCTCCACAGCCACAATCCTTATCTTTGGGTTGTTGGCCTTCAGGGCTGCACCCACACCGCTCACCGTGCCTCCCGTACCTACACCGGCCACAAAAATATCCACCCGGCCGTCTGTATCACGCCAGATTTCCTGTCCCGTAGTACGCTCGTGCATTGCCGGATTGGCAGGATTATCGAATTGCTGCAAAATCAGCGAGCCGGGGCTGGCAGCTTTCAGTTCTTCGGCACGAGCTATGGCGCCTTTCATACCGTCGGCACCCGGAGTCAGCACCAGTTCCGCACCGAGAGCTTTCAAGAGGTTGCGGCGCTCCAGGCTCATCGTGTCGGGCATCGTCAGTATCAGCCTGTAGCCTTTGGCAGCGCTCACGAAGGCCAGTCCCACGCCCGTATTCCCACTGGTAGGTTCGATGAGGGTGGCACCGGGCTTCAACAGCCCTTTTGCCTCGGCATCTTCTATCATGGCAAGCGCCACGCGGTCTTTCACACTGCCGGCAGGGTTAAAATATTCCAATTTGGCGATGACACGGGCTTTCAGCCCCTTATTCTTGTTATAATTATTCAACTCCAGCAAGGGAGTGTTGCCTACCAGATCGGTGAGGCGGTCTGCCATTTTCTTCATACCCATATATGTTAAATTACTCATTCGCCCACGGCTCTTTCAGTTAAGGGAGCTAAAGGAGTTATCGGGAGTAACCTGATTGTTTTGCCGAAGTTACTCCTTGATAATTACTATAGACAACTCCCCGATAACTTCCCGGCAACTCCCTTAAATGAAAAAGCCGGGTCATTTCTTATGAGACAAAAGTAGCGCGGAATCGGTTCGCGGGAAATACCACAAATATGGTAAATACATACTATAAATGAGGGATATGTAGGATATTTGACGAGGATTTCCTATCTTTGTTGCCACTTTTAAACTTAAGGATATCATAATGAGTCCACTCAACTTTACCCACATTTTGACACAAGCAGTCGATGAGCTATCGGAAAGCGAGTCATACAAGGGACTGTTTCACCAGCATACGGACGGCAACCCGCTGCCTTCGGCAAAAGTGCTGCGCGACATCATCGAACTGGCGCGAGCCATCATCTTCCCCGGATATTTCGGAAATTCCACGGTCAACAGCCGAACGGTGACTTACCATATCGGTGTCAATGTAGAACGCCTGTTCGACCTGCTGACCGAACAAATCCTTGCCGGCCTCTGCTTCGCAGGCGACGGCGAATGCAACTGCTGCACCGAGCTGCAACGGGAAGAAGCCGCCCTGCTGGCTGCCAAGTTCATCAGCAACCTGCCGGCCATGAGACGGGTGCTTGCCACAGATGTGGAGGCTGCCTACAACGGTGACCCTGCCGCACAGTCGTTCGGCGAAGTCATCAGCTGCTATCCGGCCATCCGTGCCATCAGCAACTACCGCATCGCACACGAGCTGCTCAAGTTGGGTGTTCCCCTCATTCCCCGCATCATCACCGAAATGGCGCACAGTGAAACGGGAATCGACATCCATCCGGGAGCAGAAATCGGCGGTTATTTCACCATCGACCACGGTACGGGCGTGGTAATCGGCGAGACCTGCATCATCGGCAACAACGTGAAGCTGTACCAAGGTGTGACCCTCGGTGCCAAGAGCTTCCCGCTGGACGAGGACGGCAAGCCCATCAAGGGTATTCCCCGCCATCCCATACTGGAGGACAATGTGATAGTCTACTCCAACGCCACCATACTGGGACGCATCACCATCGGACAGGGAGCCACCGTGGGCGGCAACATCTGGGTGACGGAGGACGTTCCGGCAGGAGCGAGAATTGTACAGACAAAGGCGAAGAAATGAAAAGCCCGGAATCCCGTTTAAAAGGCAATATTGCTGCATTTGACAGGCACTTGTGTCTGTCACGTCAGACACAAGTGTTCAACGCAACAGACACCAGTGTCTGAGCCGACAGACGCCAGTGTCTGGCAAACGGGAGACAAACTACTGATAAACAACAGAATAAAAACAGTAAAATAGTAAATAAATAGATGAGCGAACAATCTTTTGAAATGATTGCCAAAACCTTCCAAGGACTGGAAGAGGTACTGGCGCAAGAACTGACTGCACTGGGCGCCAACGATATAGAAATAGGCCGCCGCATGGTATCTTTCAGTGGAGACAAGGAAATGATGTACAAGGCAAACTTCTGCCTGCGTACAGCCATCCGGATACTGAAACCCATCAAACACTTCACAGCCAAGAATGCCGACGAGGTTTACGAACAGATTAAAGCCATCCGATGGGAAGACTATCTGGATACGGACAAGACCTTTGCCGTGGACGCGGTTGTATTCAGCGAGGAGTTCCGTCATTCCAAGTTCGTTTCCTACAAGGTGAAGGATGCCATCGTGGACTATTTCCGTGAGAAGAGCGGCGAACGTCCCGGCGTGCGTGTCAACAAACCGGACGTGCTGCTGAACATACACATTGCCGAAACCAAATGTACACTCTCTCTCGACTCCAGCGGCGAATCGCTGCACCGCCGCGGTTATCGCCAGGAAGCCGTAGAGGCCCCGCTGAATGAGGTGCTGGCCGCCGGCATGATATTGATGACCGGCTGGCGTGGTGAATGCGACCTGATAGACCCGATGTGCGGCTCGGGAACCATTCCCATTGAAGCGGCGCTGATTGCACGCAACATCGCTCCGGGCGTATTCCGCAAGGAATTTGCTTTCGAGAAGTGGGTGGATTTTGACCAGGAGCTGTTCGACACCATCTACAATGACGACAGCCAGGAACGCGAATTTACGCATAAGATATACGGTTACGACAACAACCCGAAGGCAAACGAAATTGCCACACACAATATAAAGGCTGCCGGCGTAAGCAAGGATGTAGTACTGAAGCTCCAACCTTTCCAGCAATTCGAGCAACCTGCGGAGAAATCCATCATTATCACCAATCCGCCCTACGGCGAACGTATCTCTACCAACGACCTGCTGGGACTTTACTCCATGATTGGCGAGCGCCTGAAACATGCCTTTACGGGCAACACTGCGTGGATTCTTTCTTACCGCGAAGAGTGCTTCGACCAGATCGGGCTGAAAGCCACCTCCAAAATTCCTTTGTTCAACGGTGCGCTGGAATGTGAATTCCGCCAGTACGAAATCTTCGACGGAAAGTACAAGGAATTCCGTGCCGAAGGCGAGGAGCTGAGCAAGGAACGCAAAGAGTTTCGTCCGGCCGGGGGAGAACGGAAAGAGCTCAAGCCCGGAGAAAGAAGGGAGCCCCGTCCGAGATTCGGTGGAGAAAGACGCGAATTTAATAGGGAAAAACGTGAATTCAGCGGCGAACGCAGACCGAGAGAATTCAGAGACGGCGAGAAACGCGAATTCCGTCCAAGGGAAAGAAGAGAGTTCAAAGACGGGGAAAAACGGGAGTTCAAACCGAGGGAAAGACGTGAATTCGGCGGAGAACGCAGACCGAAATCGGGAGAGTCGTACCCGGAAAGAAAAAGAAGGAAGACGGAAGATAAACAATGAAGGAACTTTCCTGATTAGCGTCGTAGATTATTGAAATTCAAGGGGGATGTATCAAAACACCAAAAACATGAAAATCACCCCTGTCACAGATATCTGTAGCAAGGCTTTGCCAAACTCAGTGCTACCATACAAGTGAGAAGCACCCCCGACAGGCAGAGTAGAAGTGAAAGTATTCAGAAAAGAGAACAACAAAAACAATGACAAGGAGAATGAATGCAAAGGAAATAAGTAAGAGCATTCTTGCACTGTTGATGGCAGTGCCTGCTCTGTTTACAACAAACGTTATGGCACAAGAACTGAAAAAGCCGACTTTGGAAGATTTGATTCCCGGAGGCGAAACGTATCGTACCCCCGAGAACCTGCATGGATTGCAATGGTGGGGTGATGTTTGTATCATTGCGGACATAGACAAAGTAAAGGCCGTGAATCCGCAAAACGGCAAAGAGACAGTACTTTTCACCCGCGAAACCGTGAACCGCGCCCTGAAAGCCGCCGGACTGAAAGAGCTGTCGCACCTCTACAATCTGAAGTTCCCCTGGGCGGAGAATACGGAAGTCCTGCTCCCCCTACCGCAACGCTACGCCGTCTACAACTGGCATATGGACTCTGTGACCGGACGCGATGACCTGCCCAAAGAGCCTGCAGCCAATTACGACTACAACACTGCAAGCCATAACCTGGCTTACACCGTAAAGAACAATCTCTACGTGAACGGACAGCGCGTGACCAACGAACCCGAAGGCATCGTCTGCGGACAAAGCGTACATCGCAACGAGTTCGGCATCTCGAAGGGTACATTCTGGAGCCCGTCGGGAGACCTGCTTGCCTTCTATCGGATGAACGAAAGCATGGTCACCCCCTATCCGCTGGTGGACATCACGTCAAGAATAGCCGTAACGGACATGATACGCTACCCCATGGCCGGCATGCTGAGCCACGAAGTAGAGGTAGGTATCTATAACCCTGCCACCCAAAAGACCATCTACCTGAACATGGGAGCCCCCAAAGACCGCTACTTCACCAACATTACCTGGGCACCGGACGGGAAAAGCCTCTATCTGATAGAGCTGAACCGCGACCAGAACCACTCCGTTCTCCGCCAGTACGACGCAGAAACCGGAGAGCCCATAAACGGCATCCTCTACGAAGAGAAGCATCCCAAATATGTGGAACCCCAGCAGCCCATCCTCTTTCTGCCTTGGGACAGCAGCAAATTCATCTACCAAAGTCAGCGCGACGGCTACAACCATCTGTATCTGATGGATACCAAAAACCAGATGTATCCCGAGACACACTCTGCATCCGCAGGAGGCACTTACCGTCAGGGCTGCAAAGTGAAGCAACTGACGCAAGGCGACTGGCTGGTGCAGAACGTGCTCGGCTTCAACAAGAAGAAGAAAGAAGTCATCTTCACCGCTACCAAGGAATCGCCCCTGCAAAGCAATATATATAAGGTGAACGTAAACAATGGCAAGCTCACCGCAGTGGGTAACAACGAAGGAGTGCACCGCCCTCTGTTATCTGCATCGGGAGGCTACCTGATAGACCACTATTCCACTCCCCGGATTCCCCGCAATATCGACATCGTATCGACCCAGAACGACAAGGTCGCAAATCTGCTGGTAGCCACGAATCCCTACGAAGGCTTTGAAATGCCCAGCATAGAAGTAGGCACCATCAAAGCCGCCGACGGCAAGACAGACTTGTACTACCGCCTGATAAAGCCTGCCGACTTCGACCCGGCAAAGAAGTATCCCGCCATCGTCTACGTATACGGCGGCCCGCACGCCCAGATGATAACGAACGGCTGGATGAACAATGCCCGCGGCTGGGACATCTACATGGCAAACAAAGGCTACATCATGTTCAGCCTCGACAACCGTGGCAGCAGCAACCGTGGACTGGAGTTTGAAAACGCCACCTTCCGCCAGCTGGGCATCGAAGAGGGCAAGGACCAGGTGAAGGGCGTAGAATTCCTGAAAAGCCAACCTTATGTGGACGGAGAGCGTATCGGCGTGCACGGCTGGAGCTTCGGAGGACACATGACCACGGCACTGATGCTGCGCTATCCCGAAATTTTCAAGGTAGGCGTTGCCGGCGGACCGGTTATCGACTGGGGATACTACGAGATAATGTACGGTGAGCGCTATATGGACACTCCGCAAGCGAACCCGGAAGGCTACAAGCAGACGAACTTGAAAAACCTTGCCGGTAACTTGAAAGGACATCTGCTCATCATACACGACGACCATGACGACACCTGCGTGCCGCAGCATGCCCTTTCGTTCATGAAAGCGTGCGTGGATGCCCGCACCTATCCCGATTTGTTCATCTATCCCACGCACAAGCACAACGTTCTGGGACGCGACCGTGTGCATCTGCACGAGAAGATAACAAGATATTTTGAAGACTATCTTTAACGTACAATTTGCCATTTACAATGTACAATCTGCTATGCAGTATCACAGTATAGCCTGATTATACATTGTAAAACGGAATCATAAAGCGAAACAAATCATTAAAAGTATAACACTTGTACAGATTACCATCTGCCTGTCACGTAGCGCAGCCCGATTGTAAATTGTACATTGTAAATTGTAAATGGAATCATGAAAGTATTATTATTAGGCTCCGGTGGCCGCGAACACGCTCTGGCATGGAAGATTGCCCAAAGCCCGAAAGTAGAGAAACTATATATCGCTCCCGGCAATGCAGGTACAGGCGAAGCAGGCGAGAATGTGAACCTGAAGGCGACAGACTTTCCCGCACTCAAAACCTTTGCTCTTGAGAAAGGAATCGACATGATTGTTGTGGGTCCCGAAGACCCCCTGGTACAAGGCATCTTCGACAGCTTCAAGGAAGACCCTGCCACCCGCCATATCGACATCATCGGCCCCACCGCCAAAGGTGCCACTCTGGAAGGCAGCAAGGAATTTGCCAAAGGCTTCATGATGCGCCACAACATTCCCACTGCCCGCTACAAAAGCATCACTGCCGACAACTTGCAGGAAGGACTCGATTTTCTCGCAACCCTCGAAGCGCCCTACGTTCTGAAGGCCGACGGGCTGTGTACAGGCAAGGGCGTACTGATTCTGCCCACGCTGGAAGAAGCTCAGAAAGAACTGAAGGAAATGCTGGGCGGCATGTTCGGCGATGCCAGCGCCACGGTAGTCATTGAAGAATTCCTCAGCGGCATCGAGTGTTCCGTGTTCGTGATGACAGACGGCCGCCACTATAAGGTCTTGCCCGTAGCCAAGGATTACAAGCGTATCGGCGAAGGCGACAAAGGCCTCAACACCGGCGGTATGGGCAGCGTTACTCCCGTACCTTTTGCCGACGAAACATTTATGGAGAAAGTGCGCACCCGCATCATCGAACCTACCGTAAACGGCCTGCTGGAAGAAGAAATCGGCTATCAAGGCTTCATCTTCCTGGGACTTATCAACGTGAAGGGCGAACCTATGGTGATTGAATACAACGTCCGCATGGGCGACCCCGAAACCGAAAGTGTGATGCTGCGCATCAAGAGCGACCTGGTAGACCTGCTCGAAGGCGTTGCCAAAGGCGACCTCGACCAACGTGCATTGGAATTCGACCCGCGCACAGCCGCTTGCGTCATGCTGGTGAGCGGAGGATATCCGGAAGCTTACGAAAAGGGCAAGGCAATGACCGGATTCGACCTCGCCGCCCAGACCGACAGCATCTTGTTCCATGCCGGAACGGCCACGAAAGACGGGCAGACCGTGACAGCCGGCGGCCGCGTCATCGCTGTCTGCTCCTATGGCGAAACAAAGGAAGAAGCTTTGCAGAAGAGCTACCGCGTGGCCGACATGATAGACTTCGAGAAGAAGTATTTCCGTCGCGACATCGGATTTGACTTATAAGAGCCTCTCCCCTAACCCCTCCCCCATAGGGAGGGGAATAGGGATGGTCTGTAAATGTAAACAGAAAAAAAGAAGCTTACGCAGGCAGAGGGGAACAAAGGACAGATTGTGAATAAGATAAACAGTAAACATAAAACAGAAGTAACCAACCTCCCCTCCCTACAGGGGAGGGACCGGGAAAGAGGCTTATGAGAACCAAACGATTCCAGAACCGGATAACGGCAGGGCGGTTCACACTACCCGCCGCTATCCTGATTTCAGTATCCTGCTGGACACTGACCGCCGTTCTGTTGTCCGAAACGGAGACACAGCAAAACGGATATTCCCTTTGGGAAACATTCTGCAACTTCTGCATCCCCACCTGGGCAAACCGTCTCTTCAGCTTCATTCTGTATGCCGTCATCGGGTATTTCCTGATACAGCTTAACAATACGTTTGCCATCATCCGGATGCGGGCATCGGTACAGACTTCTGTCTACCTTCTGCTGATATCCGTCTGCCCCAGCCTGCACATGCTGTATGCGGGAGACTTGGCAGCCGCCTCCTTCCTTGTGGCACTGTTTTTCCTCTTCAGGAGCTACCAGCAGGTACGGCCCACAGGCAGTCTCTTCCACGCCTTCTTCTTCATCGGACTGGGCAGCCTGCTTTTTCCGCAGCTCATGCTGTTTGTCCCCATCTTCTGGATAGGCGCCTACAACTTCCAGTCTCTCCAACCCAAAAGCTTCTTCGCTTCATTGGTAGGATGGAGCGTACCCTACTGGCTGTTACTGGGACACGCCTTCTATCACGGACAAATGGAACTCTTCCGCCAGCCCTTCCGCGAACTGGCAACCTTCGCTCCCGTCCGGTTCGACTATCAGCCGTGGGAACTCGCCACCCTCGGGTATCTCCTTGTTCTGTTCATCGTCAGCGCGGCACACTGCCTCATTGCCGGCTATGAAGACAAGATACGTACCCGCAGCTATCTGCACTTCCTCATCCTGCTGAATTTCTGCATCTTTGTCTATATCGGACTGCAACCGGCATTATGTGTCCATCTGATGTCCTTCCTGCTCATCAGTGTCAGCATCCTGGCAGGACACTTGTTTGTACTGACAAATAGCCGCAGTTCCAATATATTCTTCATTTGTGCATTCATCGGATTATTCATTCTATTAGGATTCAACATATGGACGCTCTTGTAGACACACTCATACAGCTGCTGATTGACTGGGGATATGTCGGTCTGTTCATCTCTGCCCTGCTGGCAGGAAGCATCATTCCGTTCAGTTCCGAGATAGTGATGATAGCACTGGTCAAAGTGGGGCTGAACCCGGCGCTGTGCGTACTCTCCGCCACCTTGGGAAATACACTGGGAGGCATGACATGCTACTACATGGGACGTCTGGGACGTATGGACTGGATTGAGAAATATTTCAAGGTAAAAAGGGAAAAGATAGAACGGATGCAGCATTTCCTCCAGGGAAAAGGGGCACTGATGGCTTTCTTCGCCTTTCTTCCCTTTGCGGGAGAAGCCATAGCCATTGCACTGGGCTTCATGCGCAGTAATCTGATGCTGGCCGCCACTTCCATGTTTGCAGGGAAGCTGATGCGATATATAGCTATGCTGTGGGCACTGCAAGGAGCCATTTCAATGATGAATTATTGAAATGCAGGGGGGAACAATAGATGTATAGATACAAGACATTGAATGTACAGGTGCAACAACACACTGAATCACAGAGAATCAAATAAAATAAAAACATTCAATAAAAGCAGAAGTGATGCAACGAATCATAGAGAAGACGGAAGACGGAAGTGCGACACTGTTTGTACCGGAACTGAATGAACATTATCATTCGGTAAAGGGGGCACGTACAGAGTCACAGCACATCTTCATCGACATGGGACTGAGGGCATCCGCTACTGTCCGCCCGCATGTCCTTGAAATCGGCTTCGGCACCGGGCTGAATGCCCTGCTCACACTGGAAACTGCCGGAAAGGAAAAGAGACCTATGCACTATGCCGGCATCGAACTTTATCCGCTTGCATGGCCGGAGGTAGATGCGCTGAAATATAGCGACAATCCTCTGTTCGAGGAACTGCATCGGGCTGCGTGGGAAGAAGAAGTCGCCATAACTCCTTATTTCACACTGAAAAAAGTGCGGGCAGATGTCGAAACAATAAGCATTGACAACTTGTTAATGATTAATAAATCTCCGTTCGATGTTGTCTATTTCGATGCCTTTGCACCCGAAAAGCAACCGGGAATGTGGGAGGAAAAAGTCTTCCGGAATATCCATGCTGCCATGAGCACCGACGGCGTGCTGACCACCTACTGCGCCAAAGGGGTGGTACGCCGCATGCTGCAAGCCATAGGATTCAAGGTAGAACGTCTTCCGGGCCCCCCCGGAGGAAAACGGGAGATATTGAGGGGAAGGAAAGAGGAAGTGAAAATAGATAATTGATGCCCCTTGCCACGGCGCCGCCAAATTGCAAATTGTAAATAATAGATTGTAAATGAAAAAGTTTTGTTTTTTACTCCTCATAGCCACCTTGCTCTTCTCGTGCAAGCAAGAAGGCCAACAGAACAAGAAGAAGAATGACGATAAACCCGTGATTACCGTCACCATCGAACCGCTGCGGTATTTCACCGAAGCCATTGCCGGTGATGAATTCACCGTCGTCAGCATGGTGCCCAAAGGTTCAAGTCCGGAAACCTACGATCCCACACCCCAGCAGCTTGTCGACCTTGCCCGAAGCAAGGCCTATTTCCGCATCGGATACATCGGTTTCGAACAGACATGGACGGAAAAACTGACGGACAACGCTCCCCACCTGCAATTCTTCGATATGTCCGAGAATGTGGAACTTATTCTGGACGATACCCATGCGCATCATCATAAAGACGGGCATGCACATGCCGGTGGTGTGGAACCACACATCTGGAATTCCACCATCAACGCTCAAATCATTGCCGGAAACATTCTGAATGCACTCTGTGCCATAGACAAAACCAATAAAAGCGCCTACATGGAACGTTACAACGCACTCATCCGGCAGATAGAGCATATGGACAGCCTCATCTGCCAGATGCTTTCCAGCCCGAGTGCCGACCGTGCCTTCATGATTTATCATCCGGCACTTTCCTACTTTGCCCGCGACTACAACCTGCACCAGATTCCTATCGAAGCCGGTGGAAAGGAACCCTCTCCCGCCCATCTGAAGAACCTGATAAACTCCTGCAAGAAAGAGAAGGTACGCGTCATCTTTGTACAACCGGAATTCGACCGCAGCAATGCCGAACTCATCGCCCGGCAGACCGGAACCCGGGTGGCGGATATCAATCCCCTCTCATACGACTGGGAGGAGGAGATGATGAATACCGCCAGAGCGCTTGTAAAAGAATAAACGATGATTCTGTCCATTTAACGAAGAAGAAGCTATGCCTGCATCCCCCATTATAGAGATAAAGAACCTCAGTGCCGGATACGATAACCGGACTGTACTGCATGATATAAACCTGACTATCTACGAACATGATTTTCTGGGCATCATCGGTCCCAACGGTGGCGGAAAGACTACGCTTATCAAATGCATACTGGGACTGCTGAAACCCACTGCCGGAGAGATACTTTATCATCCCTGTTCCCCGTTACCCGAATCAGCCGGCTCTCAATGCCCCCCCCTCAATGCTCGATTATCCATGGGATATCTACCCCAGTACAGCAGTATCGACCGGAAGTTTCCCATTACAGTAGAAGAAGTCATCCTTTCAGGTCTCAGCAGCAAGAAGCCGCTTGCTTCACGCTTCACCGCCCGACACCGCGAGAAAGCCCGCCACGTGATAGCCCGCATGGGGCTGGAAGGTATGGAGCAGCGTGCCATCGGTGCCCTGAGCGGTGGACAGTTGCAACGCGCCCTCCTGGGCCGTGCCATCATATCCGACCCGCAGGCAGTGATTCTCGACGAACCCAACACATACATCGACAAGCGTTTCGAAGCCCGCCTCTACGAGCTGCTGGCAGAGATAAACAAGGATTGTGCCATTATTCTCGTCAGCCACGACATCGGCACGGTGCTGCAGCAAGTCAAGTCAATTGCCTGTGTAAACGAAACTCTGGACTACCATCCCGATACCGGAGTTACGGAAGAATGGCTGGAACGCAACTTCAACTGCCCGATAGAGTTGCTGGGACACGGAACACTGCCGCACAGGATATTGAAAGAACACAAGCATTCTCACGGATGACTGGAAGCAAGGGAGGTTGGTTTTACAGTAAACCAGCCTCCTTGCTCTTTCAAATAGTCACCCAGCAATCTTCTTACTCATTATTTATATCGGAATGCCTTATATGAATGGGGCAACAGTAATAAACGGAAAGAATTCTTAGGCGTAACCGGACGTCTGGTCTGTATCACCGGTCTGGCAGGAAGAGGACTCAAAACAGTCCCATCCTCCAAGTTTTCCAGCTTCATCACCTTATCATCGGTCACGATACGCACCTCTACCGGTTCGTTATTGAAGTTCTCTACCACCAGCGTTTTATTGTCATATACAAACAGGCCCACTTTGGAGGGAGCCTCCAGACAGACTCCTATGTCCTTACTCATAATGCGACGAATTTCATTCAAGGCATTGGCCGGAAAATCATACAGATTGCCCATATCGTCGGGAATGGTAAGAACATACAGATTACCGGTAGCATACGGGGCTCTCAACAGAATAGGATAGCCCGAAACTCCACCCGTCAGCGGACGACCGGCACTGACCATCTCCCAAGCATCATTCGTATAATACTGCACCTGCGGTATCAATAAATCGCGTCCGGCTTGTCCGTAACGGCCGAAATCATTGACAAGAGCCTTCAAATCAGTACAACGCAACTCGGCTACCTCTGTAAGCTTCTCAGGAATGGCTTTCAGCAAACTGCTCGTAACCACCACATCACGCCCGCTTTGCAGTTGTCTCTTGATTTTAGCCATAATTTCCGTATCCTGTGCAGCTTGTGCAGTCAGCAGAACCACTTGCTGGTCTTCCGGAAAAACAGGACGCATATCCATCGGCAAACCTATCATGCCCAAATAGTTCTGAAGGAAATCATCACCGGCGGCATGAAAAGGCTTGTAGGATTTTATACCCACCGGATTCCCCAGCTTATGAATCAACTTATCCGTCTGTTTCAGCACAACACCGGCTATACGGGCCATCGTGGTAGGTTCTACCAAAGAGCCGTCTTCCAACCGGATGGGAGCAGTCACCTCATCATAGTTAAAGCTGGTACCCATTCCCTGCCAGGGAGTACGGTATTTAGGCGACAACTTCACATCCAAAAGCTGGTGATAGGCAAAGAGAATAATCTCGGGAGCCTTGGCAAGCATGGTCAAATGAAGCTGTTCGGCATACCGGTCCATACCCATGTTCAGTCCACCTACATCGACCCATCCCCCACCGTTATAACCCGGACGCAGGTTATCGAAATAACGGATAATATTATAACTCAGATAGTTCTGCAAATGCTGATTACCTGCCGGGTCTCTTGTTTCAGTACCGGTCCAGACACCGTCAAAGAGCTGGGGACCTTCCTCCAAATTAAATCCCAAACCTTGAAAGTGATCATACCAGTTGGGATATTTGATAATCACCTTTACCTGAGGATTCACTTTCTTGGCAGGTTTCAGCACGAGGTCACGGCCGGCCTCGGTCATCAGCTTCAAGCGGTAGTCCGTCCAGCTCTGCATTCCTTTTGCCTTTATTTCTATGTCGGACTTGCAGCTGGTGAAGAAGAAATCATCCAGAATAAACTCATCAAGGTGTTTCGCCGTGTGTTCCGCAATCTTTTGCACCATCTTGCGGTGTTCGGGATTGGAATAGCAGAATGTCTCGAAACTGTTTGCCTCGTTGATGGTATAGGTAATACCTCCAGCTGTCTCTATACCCCGGTCATGAAAGAATTTCTTTGCCTGCTCCAGAGTGGCATCCTCCACAACCAGCAAGTCCCGGTGTGTTTCCAGATAAATCTTGTCCACTTCCAACTGTTGTGAAATCACATTCCAGGTAGAATCCAGCCAATGGATGTCCTTCATCTTGTCTACCTCGTAAGCACGGACATAAATGGATACTTTGAAACTCTCGTAAGCTTTTGCCTGCATGGTCATATTACAAACCATGCAGAGCAGAAAAACTACAATTACAAACTTATCTACCTTTATTTTACTATTCATTGCAATTCAATATTTTATTAGACGCCAATACCATATACATAAACCACGTAGCATGTCCACCCAGGCAATACTCACCTTCCTGCCACAAGAACGGAAAATGAAGCAGTTCGGGTAAATCGGGACGAATCAGATTAGTACCCGGAGAAACTCCACCCGGGATATAAGACCAATCAGCACGATTGACACCATAGGCGGCCTTCATCGTTTCGGCACCAACTCCCGTTACAAAAGCTGCCTGGTTACGTCCCGGATGCATACCCAGCAGATACTGGACGGCATTAAAAATGTAGTCCGGTGTAAATAAGTCAGGATAAGCAGCATGCAGGTAACAGTAATTGTAGCCCAAATGCTGAGGCTCCCATGAACCGGAAGAACGGTTACCTCTGTCGTGTGGCACTCCATACGGGGTTTTACTGCTATACTCCTGATACATGGCCTGTAACTCCGGCAATGCCTTACGAATAGCCTTGCTGAAACGGACATTGCCCACAGCCTGGTCGAACCGTCCGATGAACCAGCCCGTCTGACGGATATTCTTGCAGATCAAATCCTGCTGCTGCAAAACGAAATCGCGGTACCCGGCTTCCTTCGTTGCCAGATAAAGCTCTACGGCGGCATGTACTTTCGTTGTCAGTATCCAATTGTTATCACAACGTGTAATCTTAAACAGCTCACGGGCTATTTCCAGACAATCTGCCGCCAGAGTATCATTATGTCCCTTCAGCACGCGTGAAATCCCTGCCAGCCAAGCGGCCACCTGTAACTCACGTCCCGGATTGTCTTCCGTAAACACCCAACGGTCATCAGCCGTTCCACTGACATGATCAGTATGGGCCGAAGCATCTCCCAAGTGTGCATATTGCCGTACAGTAGGACACAAAATTCCTCTATAGAGGCGTCCCAATGCCTTCCAACCGGCTACTACGGTCAAAACCCCGTTTTCCACTTGCTGTAACAAGTCGTTTTTCCCGTCAGGCTGGTGTATCTCTACAATCCGTTTTTCGAAATCAATGGAAGTCTCGTCCCAGTAGGCGCCGAAATTCTCACAAGCCATAGCGAGGATATAGGCTTCACCTGCCTGCGACTCCACACGCAGGTCATAATCGCCTGCATCGTGCCAACCGCCTACGTTCAATCCCGGAACAAGATCGCCCGGCTGATATTTGCACAGAGTAGAAGGTCCCTGGCTATATCCGTCAATGTGATTGATATTCGTTTGGGCCATTCGGGCATCGTCCTGGTGGCAGAAGTCATGCCATACACGATACTTCTCGTTGACACGCATGTGACACATCTGTACTGGTAGGAAGTATTCCACCTCCGCCTGCCAGATTCCCTTATCCCAAACATCCTTTGCAATACGGAACACCGGAGAAGCCGCATCACCGTACATCACCTGATAAAGTCCCTCTTCCGTAATTTCCGTAAAGTCGAACTGCAAATAATGGTAACGCTGGAAATCTCCCCAATCCTTGGCAGCCTGCTGCTTCACCAGTTTCCTGCCGTCGGCCGCAATACGGTAGAGGGCAGGTTGCCGGAAATCTGTATCCCGTTTGTCCAATTCGATGACAGCCACTTTCTTCTGTCCGGGATGATAACCCACTTGGGAAGTCTGTACTACCGGTGCATAGCGCCACTCCTTGGTAACTGTGGGACGGATAATCCATTTTACCGCATCCCCTTTCGTTCCTGCCGGAAATTCCGAACGAAGTACAAACCAACCGTTATTATGGTTTATCCGTCCGTCATACAGCATCAAATCCCCCTTCTCACTCTCAATCATAATCTTTGCCAACTCATCCTGCGGATTGAGCACAAACTTTTTTCCCGCGGCAAGAGGAGCAGAGACAATATCATCGGCAATCATCGGATTATAAGTCTTCCGGTCCAGAAGCAACTGGTCCAGGCTGGCTTTCCCCTTAGGATTGAAATCTCCGATATGTTCCATATTAGAGGTCTGCTTCATCGTGGGTCCCATCGCCTGGTGGGGAAAGACTCCCGTCCGGTTGTCCATAATCCACGGCTTGCCCAACAAAGTAGAAGGCACCAACTCCAGATTGAAACCGAGTTTCCCGGCAAAGCGTTCCGGAACCGGCCGGTCCAAATCAACAGTCAATACCAAATAGTCCTTCTCCCCTTTCACCTTAATAGTATAGCCGAAAGCAAAATCCGGATAGAGCATCGGATTGAAACCCGCCATATGCTTGGACGAGTCAGGATAGCTCAGCGTGACACGGATTTCGTTAGCGACCTCATCCACCACCCGTTTCCGCATCTTGGGCAATCCCTGCCATTGTCCCTGCGAAATCTCAAAACGCACATCACCGCCTGCGGCCCTGCGGTCTCCATTCAAAACCAAAGTGACACCTCCCTGGTGTCCTTCGGGATAAACATCACTGAACACCATCACATTGGCCCCGTGGTTTTCAAAATACCCCGACGGGTTAATCTTGAAGTCCTGGGCTTGCAAACCTGCACAAAACATCAGCGATGCCGCACCTATTATCAATTTCTTCATACATATTATTTTAAACGATTATACATTTCCACTCCCAAACGTACCGTATGATACGGGCAACGCCACATACTCACTTTGGGAGTATCCTTCTTGGGTTCTCCATCAAAACAATCACTGTACCATTCACCGTATTCCCGGTCTATCATACAGTCCTTTACAAAAGTCCAAACCGTATCGGCCGATTGCAGATAAACGTCATTCCCGCTGATTTGCCAGGCATTGACACAAGCTATCATCGTTTCAATCTGGCCCCACCATGAGGCATGCTTGGTTTTTCTGTCACCTTTCTTCTCGTAAATCATATAGCCTTTATCACTCATTCCTTCAGCCAGACAAGCTTCCGTCACATCCAATGCAAGCTGATTTGTCTGTTCTATCAGGTCCTGATTTTCCAGCGTACGGGCAGCCTCACAAAGCAACCATCCCGCCTCCACATCATGCCCATAAGAATCCATTTCGACCAGACTATTCCACTCATTATCAAAGAACAGATTGAAATGCCTCCTTGACGGGTCGTAAATGCGGTTCATGAACAACTTGGTGCAGAACTCGAGTCTTTTCCTCAGTCCGTCGTCTTTCCAGCATTGATATAAAAGGGTATAAGCCTCCAGCACGTGCAAATGCGCATTCATAGTCTTGGGTGCATTGTTATCATAGTTATCCGGTTGTTTCCAATCTTCAGTAAAAGATTCCACATAACCGTCATATTGCGATTCACGGCCTTTTTCTTCCAAGACATGATACAAACTAATAGCAGTTTTCAGACTTTCGTCGTTACCCGTCGCCAGATAGTGCTCTGCTAATCCATAAATAGCATAAGTCATGGCATAAGTATACTTAGAAGCATTCACTACTTCACCATCGGGGTTGACCAACCAATACACCCCACCGTTCTTCTTATCAATAAATGTATCGATAAAATAGCGCTGAGACTTGTTGGCAAGTTTCAGATAAGATTCATCTCCAAATGTACGGTATGCAGCAGAAAAACTCCACAGAATCCGGGCATTCAGAACCCCTCCTCTCGGAGCATCCACTACCGGAGTACCATTCCGCAATACAGTTCCATAAAAACCGCCGTCGGGAGCCACTGCATAATCCATCCAAAACGGCAACACGCTGTCCCTGACATTCGTGACAATCTCTGTACGCATGCGTGTCTGCATATCTGTCTCCCCTGAATGCGACCGGCAGCCTGCCAGACAAGACGCAACCAGCAGTGCTATCCAATAAAACATCTTCCTTTCCATAATTATTCTCTAAAACCGTCAAACTTTTCCTTGTATAACTCCCCTTTTATCAGAGACTGGTGTTCGTCGTCTCAAGTACTGGTGTTTATCATGTCAGACACTGGCTTTCATCACGACAGACACTGACATCTATCATAACAACGACCGGTGCCTGACATTTCACTCGCAAATATTTTATTATTAAGTGTTTATCTATAATTTATCAATATCCCGGGTTCTGGTCTTCCTGATTGATGAGCGGATTCGTCAAAATCTCATTCGTCGGAATCGGGAAGATTTCCTGATAAGCCTCGTGCTCAAAGAAACGGAATGAGTCACCGGTCTGCAGACAAGCCTCTTGTGAAGAGTTGGCTGCTGTCTTCGGATATTCGGCGGCAAACCATTCTTTACACATACCCATACGGCACAAATCATGGTAAAGCGAGAACTCGGCATTGAATTCATGGCGACGCTCTATAATCAGCGCCACCTTCCATACCGGAGAAGTATAGCCTTTGGCTATCTTATAGCTTGTATAGTAGGTCTCTGCATCCGGCACTTCCACCGTCTGGGTATTCAACATGTCGGCGGGTAGGTCAATCATCGTCGCTCCCATCTCCAGATTACCCCAAGCACGGTTACGTATCTGACGTATCATGTTCCATCCGGTAGCGTTGTCATCTGTCTCGAAACAACATTCTGCATAGTCGAGCATGATGCCTGCATAACGCTTCAGAGTCAACGAAATCGGATTGAACACCTTGTTGTTCTCACCCGGCTTGCATCTCCAGTATTTCAAGGAATAAACAGTAGGCATATTTTCGGAACCTTGGAAAAGACCGTCAAAACCACTTGTCACCCCTACAGTCTGCCCGGTAATAGGATGCGTATCCCCTTTGGCAACAGCAGAGTACTGGCGGCGTTTGTCACCCGGTTCAAAGGAACGTACAAACTCCCAAGAAAGACAGAGAGAACCCCAGCCTCCCCATTCGGGTGCCGCACACATATATCCGTACCACATCATGGCATCTGAAGATGAATCGGCTCCCCAACCCATATATCCTTGTTCGTGATACATCACCTCAAATACGGACTCTTTGGTCCAATGTGTATCCCAGGCATGAAGGTTACCGAAGCAGGGCTCCAATGAATAGGTTCCGCTGTCCACTATATCCTTCAGTTCCGTCTTGGCTTTCGTAAAGTCTTTCTTCAACATATACAGCTCGGCCAAATAAGCTTTGCAGAACCCCTTGGTTATACGTCCGTATTCACCATTCATGGGTAACCAGTCCAGATGGTCGCGTCCAAAAGACAAATCTTCCTCGATAGCCGCATAAGTCTCATCCACGGATTCCGGACGTGCCTTTCCTACCGAAGTAGTATAGGTTTCACCGGTAAGCAACATCGGTACCCTTCCGAAAAGTTTCGTCAGGTAAAGGTAGTTATAACCGCGGATGGCACGTGCTTGCGCTTCATAAACGGTCTTGGAATTGCTGTCCGCAAATATAGAGGCATCCGCCGTCTCCAGGCCAGCCAGGAAACGGTTTGCACGGTCCACTGCACGATAACTCATCCGCCATGCAGTCTCCAGGGAACCCTTATCGGGTTTCCAGGCATGACGCTGCCATTCCGCATCCCAACCGGAAGCCTGACAGTCCATCGTAGAATGGTTGGCAGCAAATACCTGAGGCTTGAATCCCCATGTCTCGTCATCACCGGAACCGTGCTGGTCCGTATAAAAGGTATCATAAAGTCCGTTCAGCCCGGAAAGGACATTCTCCTCCGTCTTAAACATGAAATCCGCCGGAAGAATATCGTAATGATCCACTTCCAAATAATCGTCACAAGACGTTACGGTGCTTAAGGCCAGCACACCGATCAACAGTTTATATAAGTTTTTCATAATCATATTTTTTATCCGTTAGTATTAGAACTGTACACTCAGACCGAAAGTAACCGACATCGGGAACGGATAACGTCCTCCGTCAAATCCCGAATACAATACATTGGAGTCACCAACTTCCGGATCGCCGAACTTATTGTACGAAGAAATGGTACATACATTGTCGACACTGGCAAATACGCGTGCATTTTCCATTTTCACCGGTTTCAGCACATTCTTCGGGAATGTATATCCTATCTGAATATTTGAAATCTTCAGATAATCCCCCTTCTGGATGTAGGCGTCGGACACACGCATATTCTTATTATAGTCTGTCTTGGTGATACGCGGATATTTGGCACCGGTATTCGAAGACGACCATGCATTATTGATATATTCCTTCAGTACATTCTGATAACCGCCGTCGGGTGCATAGACAGAGGTCAAGCGGGCCGAAGAATAAGAAAGGATATCCATACCGGCTACACCGTACAAGTTCATCGAGAAATCAAAGTTTTTCCAGGAAGCGGTAAGGTTCATTCCGTAAGTGAACTTGGGATATCCATTGCCTATAACAGTACGGTCGGCATCGGTAATCTGCCCGTCACCATTCAAATCAACAAACTTATAGTCGCCGGGCTGGGTAGTCTTGTCCTGATATACACCACTTTCAACTCCCTTTTCAACCGCCAGCCTATTCATTTCATCAATTTCGGCCTGGGTTCTGAAAATGCCTTCTACCTTCCAGCCATAGTAGGAACCTACAGGATAGCCGTTCTGTGTAATGGAGTGGTTGTCCCAGTTGTCGCCATCTTGTGCTGACCCTGACTTGCTGAATATCGGATCGCCGACTTCAATAGCCTCGTTCTTCAGGGTAGACCCATTCAGCCTTATGCCGATATTCCAATCGCTGAAGCTCTTGTTCCACGCAGCAGTAAACTCGAAACCTGAGTTACGGATATGTCCCGCGTTAGTATAGACATTGGAGAAACCGGTGGAAGGACGAATCTGGCGATACAGAAGCAGATCCTTTGCGTCACGGATAAAGTAATCGGCAGAGAAAGAAAGCTCATTGTTCATAAAGGCAAAGTCAATACCGATATTTGTCTGCTCATTGGTTTCCCATTTCAGGTTGGTATCAATTTCTTTCTGCTGGGCGATACCGGCACCGTTAATCACACTCGAACCATTAAAGAACCAGTACATTGCATTTGCCGAAGACAACTGTGCAATGGACAAGTTGGTACCATTGCCCGCATTACCGGTCTGTCCCCATCCGGCACGCAACTTCAAGTTACTGAACAGTTCCAAATCCTTAATGAACTTTTCCTCGGAAAGACGCCAAGCTACAGAAGCGGAAGGGAATGTACCGTAACGATTGCCGGCACCAAAGTTCGAAGAACCGTCGCGGCGTACCGTTGCAGTCACAATATAGCGGTCGTTCAAAGTATAAGTCAGACGGCCGAAGTAAGAAAGGAATCTTGTCTTCAGGTCTAGCCCGCCATCCGTTTGCTTGGAAGAAGGATCATTGGTCAATGAAATTTGGCGGATGTTATCTGCCGGGAAATCGTTGGCACTGGAATTCAGCCAGGCACCGTTCGTATCGCTGGTAGAGAAACCGGCCATTGCACTTACGCGGTGGTGCTCATTGGACCAGTCATAGTTCAAGAACGCTTCCAGACCAAGTGAGGTAGACTGGCTCTGATTCAGCGAGAACGAGTCCTTACGGTCTTGAGTTCCAAAAGTTCTGTCATTGTAAGCCGTATAGCCATTATAACCTCTGGTATAATAATTATAGCTGGCAATGGTCTTGAAAGTCAATCCTTTGTACAAATCGAGCTGCAGAAAAGCACTGGCGAGCAAACGGTCCCATTTATTGATGCTGTCGGCAGTCTTGGCAGCAGCAACCAGATTGTCAGCTCCCTTGTTCACGTCACCGTTACCTTCTTTCTTGTAATGTCCCCAAGTACCGTCGGGCAACACAATAGGCATGGAATAGAAAACACCGTCCTCTACATAATCCATGGTTGGAATGGCTTGTGCATAATTTCTCAGGTTGCCTCCTCCCATCTTTTCCGAATGCGCATAGTTCAAGTTCAAGCCTACATGCAGGAAGTCTTTCACTTTGTGGGTGATATTAGCGCGTGCCGTCAAGCGTTTAAAATTCGATTCAATCACGATACCTTGATTGTTCAAGTAACCCAGAGATAAGTTGGCCTGGGTATTTTCGCTGCCTCCCGAAGCAGAAAGATTATAGTTCTGCTGTAATGCCATGCGTGACATTTCGTCCTGCCAGTCAATGCTGTTCAGTCTGCCTATGTAATCCTCGCCATATGCCAGATTGGTCATGGCAATACCGTCATTCTTGACGGCGGAACGTACAGCACTTGCAAACAAGCCCGCGTCAGCCACATCAATCTTATTCGAATTGAACTGAAGGGCATAGTTGGCCGAGAAGTTCACCTTTGCCTTACCCTTACCGCCGTTCTTGGTAGTAATCATAATGACACCATTGGCACCGCGGGTACCATAGATTGCCGTAGCCGAAGCATCCTTCAGAATTTCGATGGACTCTACATCATTAGGATTCAAGAAATCGATGGAAGTTCCCACCTGCACACCGTCCACTACATAGAGTGGGTCGGCAGAGCCATTCACGGTTGCCACACCGCGGATACGAATGGAGAAACCTCCTTCCGGGTCACCGGAAGAACGGATGACAGATACACCTGCCGCAGCTCCCTGCAAACCTTGTCCCAAGTTCACCGGATTCCGCTTCATCATTTCCTCCGCATTCACGGAAGCCACAGAACCGGTGAGGTCGGATTTCTTCATCGTACCGTAGCCCACAACAACCACCTCATCCAAGGTTTCGGTATCCTCCTTTAAAGTAATTTTCAGAGCATTCATATTCCCGGTTACTTTGACCGTTCGCGCCAGATAACCGATGTAACTGGTCTTCAGCGTAGAACCTACGGGACACTGCAAGGAGAAGTTACCGTCCAAATCGGTAATCATACCGTTTGTCGTACCTTCCACAATGACATTGGCACCGATGATGGGCTCTCCTTTCTCATCCACCACTTGGCCCTTCACAGTAACTACACTCTGCTGTACGACAGTGACACCTGCAAACGGCTGTACGCTTGTTGCAAAGAGAGGTCCGGCACATGCCAGCGATACTGACATGATACCCAAATACTTCATCACATTTCTCATAAATACTAAATACTTAGGTTTAACAAATACCCCAATCATAAGTACAAAAGCTGTGCGACACAATTTTGTGCCACCTTAGAGGCACTGCCGTGCCATTGGGAAGGCACATCTGTGCCACTATGGTGGCACAGATTTCGGTAACTATATCCCGTTCTCTTCCATACCGGCTGGGGCGAATTCAATATAGATTTCCAAAGATTAAGTTCAGAAACTCAGGGAAGTTCCTTCAACCTTGTTCAACAATTGCGGTTTGGCCTTTCCGCAATCCACTTTCACAACCTGAATACGGTTGTCGGCAGGTAGACAAACCAATCCTTCCGCCAGCTTCTTGTCAGCACTGTATACCTTCAGATTCATTTTGCTCCAATCCATCTCAGCAGTGGACTGCACCAACTTCAGATGAGGAAGTACCGAACCGTCACGTACCAGCATGATTATCGGCAGACTGCCTGCTTCAATCCGATGCCATCCGCCTTCGTAAACTTTCTCTGTCTGGTAATCTATCCACTTTCCTTCGGGAAGGTAAACTGTGCGGCCCGTCATACCGGATTCGAGCAAAGGGGCAACCAGAATCTGCGAACCGAAGAGATACTCATCGTCCACTTTCCATGCTCCCGGATCATCGGGGAATTCTACAAACAAGGCTCTTAACATCGGCAAACCTTTCTCGGTACATTCCTTAGCTTGGGCATAAACATAAGGCATCAGCCGATATTTCATCTCTGCACTCTTGCGGAAGACATCCTGCACACGCTTGCTGTCGTACAACCACGGCTCTGTCGGAGGTGCCCCATGTGCGCGGGTATGGGAGGTAAGGAAACCGAACGGTATCCAGCGGCAATACAAGTCCTCCGGAGTGGATTTTACAAAACCGCCCATATCATGGCTCCAGAAGGAGAAACCGGACAAGCCGAAGGACAAGCCTGCACGAAGCGTACCCAGTAGTCCCGTGTTCGTAGTTGCAGCATCACCGCCCCAATGCAATGGATAGCGTTGTGAACCGGCCCACGCAGCACGAGCCCACATGATGTTCTCGTTATGGAGTTTTTTGGTTATCTCGGATACTGCCATGTCATAGCGCACCGGGTAGAGATTATGCTCATACCAACCACTCTTGCCAGAGGCATAAATACCGTTCAGAGGAGCAGCTTCGCCAAAGTCAACCTTGATGGCACTGACACCGATATTCAAGAGTCCGGCTAACTTGTTCTGATACCAGTTTACAGTCTCCGGATTGGAGAAATCGAGCACCACATCCTCATAAGGAAGTTCCCCATTACCATTCTTTACATACATGTTCTTCTTTATCAATTCAGGGAAATAACGGTTCTTGGGAGTAAAATAGGGCAACTGCCACAAGCAAACATGGAACCCTTGCGACTTCAGGTCCTTCAGCATCTGCTGGGGATTCTGGAAACGGTTTTCAGAAAACTTATAATCGCATTGCCAGTCTACATCAAACCAACCAGTATCAAAATGGATAACATCGCACGGATACTTATTCTTGCGGATATTAGCAGCCACATCATAACCTTCTTTTTCACTGAAATAGGTGATACGGCTCATCCATGTACCAAAAGACCACAATGGAGGCATACCCGGTTTTCCTACCAAATCAGTGTACTCATCCAAGATGTCTTTCGGCTCACCGAAGAATACGAACAAATCCAAGTTTTCGTCGCCCATAAACATTTTGTTCAGCCCGATATAAGTAGCACCGAAATCACAAGTGACAGGTGCGGAAGTATGCATGAACATACCATATCCCCGATTGCTCATAAAGAAAGGAATCGGTTTGTACATCTGGTCCGTCTCAGGTCCTTGTGGGTCTGTAACAAACAGATTTACTTTCTGCCCCACTTTGTTCAACCCTGTAGCAGACTCGCCACAGCCAAAAATCATCTCATCTGCAGTCAGAGTAAACACGGGATTGATACGACGAGCATTGTCGCTTCCCCGCTTCACAAAACAGAACGGCGTGTATTTTACCTGCGTAGAGTCCGCATCACTCAAAGCGGCAGTCTGACTCAAGATACGTCCGGCTTTATCCTTCAAGACAATTCTCCAGGGATTCTTGTTAATCTGAATGGTTCCATAGTCGCTGGAATAGACAATCTTGTCATTCGTCTCGGTAACTTTCCAGCTTCCATCCCTGCCCGGTTCCTTTGCCAACATGATGGAAGCGGCAGGTTTAGGTTCCACCAGGGTCGTTAGCATACGGATACGTACCGTACGCGGAGTTACAAAGTCAATCTTGAATTTGAGGTCAGGGTCATTTTCATAGGCAGTGAAAGGAAAATCGAGCATTCTCATCTTACGGGGCTGTGCACCGTTGGTATTGAAGGCTTGGCGGGGCATCAGATGCCCGCGTTTCCAGTTCACCAGCCCTTCACCCGACTTGGCATCGAATGACTCCAGGTGGTCTGCAAAAAACAAGGTATTACTCAAGTCACGGAAATCGGCACTCATGTCCAGAGGTTGGTTCATCAGATACGAGGTACCGTCATTGACATGTGGCTGTGCCAACAGATTGCCGCCGGCAAACAACAGCATCGCCACTGCTAAAAGTTCTTTCTTCATACTATTAGGATTTAAATGATCTTGCCTGCAAATGTATTTTTCTTAAAGGAAACACAGATGCCTTAAAAATGTATTTTAATATCCGGTTTTGTTTCATAGAACCCATACAGGGCCATTGGAAACAAAATGCATACTATTTTTCACCAAACGGAGGATATCATCCCACGCGAATACGCAAATCTTCCCTTGCTCGTTCGGAGGATTATATCTAAGTTTGCAGTTACAATATTGTCAATCCTTCCAATAAAGAAAATACATGAAACAACTGCTTCTATTCCTTATATGCAACCTGGCCTTCCTCCTTACTGCTCAAGGTAACTCAGCGGAAATCCCGCCGGCTGTCATGTTCAAGCAGCTCTCTACAACAGAAGGACTCTCCAACAACAGTATCCGAAGCATCTACAGAGACAAAAGGGGATTCCTCTGGGTGGGGACAGAATCAGGACTCAACAAATACGACGGCTACTCCTTCCAGCAGTATTACCAAAACAACTCCGACCTGCCGGACGATGCCATCAGCGAAATCTTCGAAGGGCCGGACGACAATGTATGGATAAGGACTTCCAGCGGCTACAGTATCTATAATTATAAGACCGGTAAATTCGACAATGACTATAAACCCATACTCGATGGGCTGCAAATCCCCAGTAAAAACATTCTGAGGATGGGAAAAACCTCCAAGAATGAATTTTGGGCCTACGACTATTCCAAACTTTACATACGAAGCATGGACAACAGCTCCATCAAAGCCTATCCACTGGCAGTTGAAAAGATTTCAAGCCTCTATATAGGTGTCCAGTTCATTTATATAATGTACTCCAACGGTACCCTATACAGTATCAGCAAGCAGACTTCCGAAGTCAAGGAAATAGCCATTCCCGCCATCTATAGACCTTTGCTGGAGAATCATGAGCCACACATTTACATAGACCAAAACGAAAGCCTATGGGTATACACCTTCCAAAACAGCCTGCTTTTGCACAAGAACAGTTTTACACAGCAATGGGAGAACATCAGCCTGAACGATAATACCCGCATACAGTACAATCGCGTGCAACGCATCCTCGACCTGGGAGACGGCAACGTATGGATACTTACCAGCCATATGGGGCTGTTCGTTTACAACATCCTGGCCAAATCGCTTACCAACTTAGTGCACAACCCATTGAAACCGCACACCATTGCCAGCAACAATCTGAATTCCATTTACCGGGACAAAGACGGAACCATATACATAGGGAATTTCAAACACGGTATTTCCTATTATAGCCCCACGTCCCAAATCATACTATGCAACAAATCCCTAGAATATGATGACATCCTGACCTTCTGCGAAGACACAAGCCAGGAATCCATTTACTACGGAACAGACGGTACGGGACTAATCCGACGCTCACTGGTGACTGATTCATACGAAAAAATTGCAACTCCCGCCAATATTGTAGTTGACTTATCCATCGACTCCAAAAACCGCTTATGGATAGGCACCTTCCAGAAAGGACTGCTATGCTACTCGAAAGGGCAAATCAAACAATACACAGTAAATAACAGCCAGCTTCTCGAGAACAATGTGTATACAGTAGAGGTGGACAAACACGGATACATCTGGATAGGCACCATGAAGGGATACATACAGAGGTTAAATCCGGAAACCGGGCAGTTTGACACCATCTTGTACCGTCCGGGAGAATTCTTTGTCCGTGATATGTACTATGACAAAGACAGCACCCTTTACGTAGCAACCAGAGGAGGACTCATTATTATCGATACGGAAACCCAAGCCTATAATATCTACACCGAAGCCGGCCGCTTCAAGGAGAACAATATGCTCACTGTCTATAAGGACAGCCGGAACCTTCTTTGGATAGGACATCCACACGGACTGAGCATATGGAACCAGAAGAACGACTCCATCTACTTCCTTGACCAAAAAAACGGACTTGCCGCCAATCTCGTCAGAGCCATCACAGAAGACAACAACAACCAAATGTGGATTGGCACCGGCAACGGCATCTCACGAATCAAAATAACAAACGATACATACGCCATCGTGAACTACTCCGTAAGCGACGGACTGATATGCAACGATACCAATGTCCACGCCATCCTCAAACTGCAGAACGGCAATATACTGATAGGTACCCCCAAAGGTTACCAGACTATCATTCCACAAGACATCCTGACCACAAGTTATGATGCCAACATTTACCTTACCGGTATTGAGCTCAAATCCGGAATGCCCCATCCGGACATCCTGAACGGCAGCTCACTTGAATGTGCACAACACCTTTCCTTCACTGAAAAGGAAAATTCATTCACTCTGTCCTTCTCTGCCCTCGACCTGGTGGAAACGGATAAGATAAAATATGCCTATAAGATTCATTCCAACTGGATTTATGCCGAAAACAACAAAGTAAACCTATCCATGCTGACTGCCGGAAACTATACTTTATCCGTCAAGGCATGCAACTCACAAGGCATATGGAGCCCCAACATCAAGGAACTGAAAATAAAGATACTCCCTCCTTGGTGGCGCACCTGGTGGGTCTATACCATATATACCGGTATCATTTTGTGTATCCTTCTGTCCATTATCCGCAATCTGCGCTTACGCCAAAAGCAGAAACAAATCATGCAAGCCATCGAGGTGGAAAATGAAAGGCAGCAGAAAATCAACAATATGAAACTACAGTTCTTTGCCAACATAAGCCACGAACTGCGGACTCCCTTGTCACTTATCATCAATCCGCTTGAAGAGTTTTTCGTAGACCATCCCGAATATCGTAAAGGTATTCTGGATATGGTCAAACAAAATGCCGACTATCTGCTGGAACTGATTAACCAACTGCTGGATTTCAGAAAGCTGGATGCCAAGGCTGAAACCCTGAAATGCAAACATGACAACATCCTTATCATTCTGAGTGAAATATTCCACTCTTTCAATCCGATAGCACAGAAGCGGAACATCAGCTATAGCCTTACCACTCCACAACATTCTGTCTTCATGGATTTCGACTATGACAAGATACGCAAGATATGCACGAACATACTGTCAAATGCATTCAAGTTCACTCCCAATAAAGGAAGCATCTCACTGGATATTGCCGTAAGAGGCACAAATCTGGAACTGACCTTTACCGACACAGGTTGCGGCATAGAAGATGAATCCAAGGAGAAAATATTCCAAAGATTCTATCAGTCTGGGAAAAACCAATCAAGCAACGGAGGCAGCGGCATCGGACTGCACATTGTTTCCGAATACGTAAAGATGCATCAGGGTACTGTCTGTGTCAGGGATAACCAGCCTTGCGGTTCCGTATTCCTGATTACCCTCCCCCTGCACCAGAACAGTAATGAAAGCAGAAATGGAGAACCGATCGAAAAACCGGAAATAAAGGAAGAAACCCATCCATTCACCATATTACTCGTAGATGACAACTACGACTTCTTGAAGTTTCTCTCTGAAAGTCTCGCCAGGCAGTATCATGTATTAAAAGCCACAAACGGAAAACACGCACTGAATGTACTGGAAAAGGAAGATATTGATTTAGTGGTCAGTGACATCATGATGCCCGAGATGGATGGTCTGGAACTATGCTCAACCATCAAGAACGATATACGCTATTCACATATCCCCATCATCCTGCTGACAGCCAAAGCAAGCGAGGAGCATCAATTGGAGGGACTTGGCGTCGGTGCGGACGACTACATCACCAAGCCTTTCAATATGGAAGTCCTCAAGCTGCGCATCAACAAGATTATCGAGATGAACGTAAAACGGCAGGAAATATTCAATCAGGACATTAAAATCGAACCAAGCCGTATCACCATCACCCCTCTTGACCGGCAGTTGGTAGAAAAAGCCATCCGGATTGTAGAGGACAACATCAGCGAAACTGAGTTCTCTGTCGAGGAGCTGGCCAGCAGCCTGAATATATCACGCAGCTACTTCTACAAGAAGATGATTAAGATAACGGGAAAGAAACCCATCGAGTTCATCAGAACCATCCGCATGAAACGGGCACAGCAGCTCCTGACAGAAAGCCAGATGCAAATCGCGGAGATTGCCTACACACTAGGTTATAATTCTCCCAAAGTATTCTCCAAGCATTTTAAAGATGAGTTCCACATCAGCCCGTCCGAGTTCATAAAGCAGCAGGCTGAATAGTCACGTTATTTTGCCCCAATACATCCAACGCTACTAAAGCAGCACTCCGGTTGACAACAATCTCATTGGAAACATAAGAGCATTCCGCATCCGTAATAAGATTCATCCGACAAGAAGGGCACAATTGATTCCAATAGAGACTACCTTTGGACATCCGGCCCTTGCTTTATCAAGACCAATATCTGTCAGTTCCCCCCACACAATATTTGTCTTCGAAATATAGGCAAAAGACACATTCCATAACGTAATTGGCTACAAACAAGAACCATCTGTTTCCCAATTAGTCCGTATATTAGTGGAAAATTCTATAACTAAAAAATAGATACTATGAGAAAGAGACATTTTCTATTTGCATCAGCTTTAGTACTGCTCTGCAGTAGCGGTGCGCTGCATGCACAAGATTTCAAGCTGACATCTTCCGGTTATTTCAAGAACCAAGGAGTCGACGTCATGGCTTTTGATGACATCTATCCCGAAGGACACCAGGGAGGAGTATGTATCATCATGAACGGACACCGCGTGGCAACGAATGGAGACATCCGACTGGAAGCCACCCCCGGACAATGGCAGCCTGTGCCGAAACAACTCAACCGGAAGCTCGGCGACAACAGCATCACCGCCACGCTCTGCTATCCCGACTCTTCACGCCACCTCACCGGATTCAATCCGATGATTTACCCAGACCTCCAACTTACCTATACCGTGAAAGTGGAAAGCAAAGGTAAGCACATCGAAGTGACCGTAGACCTGGACCGCCCCATTCCCCAGGAATTCATCGGGAAAGTGGGCTTCAACCTCGAATTCTTCCCGGGTTCCCTCTTCGGCAAGCCTTGGATTATGGACGGTCAGAGCGGAATCTTCCCGCAACAGCCCAACTCCCCCCTGATGACAACCCAACCCAACCATCTGCATACAGGAAACTACCATGACGGCAAGCAATCGCTGGCAGACATGGACAAACTGATAGGAAAAGGTTACAGCCCGATTGTGGCAGACGACATCATCAGCGAACCTTACGCCAAAGGAACCAAGTTCACCTCCCGACCGGATGACCCCTACAACAAAGTCACCATCGAATCATTGGGCGGTGACCTGCAACTGTTTGACGGCCGGATGAACCACAACAACGGCTGGTTCGTACTACGCAGCAACATAAAGCCGGATGTCACCAAAGGCGCCGTCAAATGGATTATCACTCCGAACGTAGTGGCCGACTGGATGTATCAGCCGGTTATCCAGACTTCACAGATAGGTTATCATCCCGCCCAGGACAAGGAAGCTGTCATCGAAATGGATATACGTGACAATAGAAAGGAAACGGCACAAATCATCCGTATCGATGCCAACGGCGAAAAGGTTGTCAAGAACGTCACTCCTGCCAACTGGGGAAAGTTCCTGAGGTACAACTATCTGAAGGTGGACTTCACGGATGTGAAGGAAGCGGGACTTTATAAGATCAAATATGATACTTCCGTGTCCCCCATCTTCCGCATCGACAATGACGTATATGCCCGCGGCGTATGGCAACCCGTACTGGAATATTTCCTTCCCGTACAGATGTGCCATATGCGCGTCAACGAGAAGTACCGCGTATGGCACGACTGCTGCCACATGGACGATGCCCGGATGGCACCGGCACACAACCATATCGACGGCTACGACCAGAAAGAGGGCCTGTCCAAGTTCAAGTCCGGTGAAGTGGTTCCCGGAGTGAACATAGGCGGCTGGCACGATGCCGGAGACTTTGACCTCCGCATCGAATCCCAAGCCGGAGAATCCTATATCCTGGCACTGGCCTACGAAGCTTTCCGACCGGATCTCGACGTGACTTCCATCGACCAGATAAACCGTGTGACGGAAATCCACCAGCCCGACGGCAAGAATGATCTGCTGCAACAAGTAGAGAACGGCGCCCTTACGGTAGTCAACGGCTATCTGGCACTGGGACGTCTCTACCGGGGAATCATCTGCAACGACCTGCGCCAGTACGTACTTCTGGGTGATGCCGCCGCCATGACGGACGGAAAAATCGGCAATGAAGACGACCGTTGGATATTTACAGAGGACAACCCCGGACGGGAACAGTCAACAGCTGCCCAACTTGCTGCCGTATCACGTGTATTGAAAGGCTTCAATGATACATTGAGCGTGCATTGCCTCGACATTGCCCGCAAAGTATATGCGTCTACCGGAAGCGGCAACAACAGAGCCTTGTTCCCCAAAGTGCAGGCAGCCGTAGAACTGTACCTCACCACGGGCGAACAACCCTATATGGACTTCATCCTGGACAACCAGGAGCTCATCATCAAGCAGATAGGCCGCATCGGCTGGTACACGGCACGTGTGGAAAAACAGTTCGCACAGATGAAGAACAAGAAAGCCAAAGCTTTCTCCACCGCTTTCCGCAAAGCTCTGACCGGATACAAACAAGAACTGGACAAGCAAGTGCAGGAGACTCCTTACGGCATTCCCTACCGTCCACATATCTGGGGTGCAGGCTGGGATATACAGCGTTTCGGTTTCCAGCACTACTTCCTGACAACCGCCTATCCGGAAATATTCCCGAAAGCACCGGTATTCAATGCCCTCAACTTCATTCTCGGATGCCACCCGGGCTCCAACCAGGCTTCCTTCGCCTCGGGTGTCGGCGCACAATCGGCCACTGTAGGCTACGGACTGAACCGCGCAGACTGGTCGTACATTCCCGGTGGGGTCATTTCCGGCACGGCGCTTATCCGTCCCGACTTCCCGGAACTCCTCACGTTCCCGTTCCTCTGGCAACAGACTGAGTATGTGTTGGGAGGAGGTTCGTCCCACTATATGTTCCTGGTACTTGCAGCAGAACAGTTGCTGAAACAATAAGAAAGACAGAGGGGGAACAAAACCCTCTAGATATTTTCTTTTAGGCGCGGATTACACGGATTTCACGGATTTAGTTTACTGCATCCGTGAATTCTGCGTAACCCGCGCCCAATATTATAGTATAATGAAAGTGTTTATATACTTTTCACTCTTTCACCAATTATCCGTCCGGAATGGAATAGTGGGCAGTTCGTTCCCGCCAATCATTGTACCGACCTGGAAATCACGGAAACAATAGCGCACGGCAACAGGACGGGACACCTTCTCCGAAGAAATCACGACCTCATTCGTCTGCCAGTGCAGCCATACTTTGTCGGCAGGATGGAACACACGGTCCTCACCCGCCACTTCGAAACCGCGAAGGTCATAGTTGCGACAGATACCCATTTCCAAATGGTCGAAGGAAACCCATGCTTCACTGCCTTTAGCAGTCCATGACTTATATTGTGGGCCGAAACAGTGTATCTGCTTCAATCCATAGGTAAGGTTCAATGCCAGATAACTCAAACGTTGGCCCACCTTCGTCTTGTTGCGGGGATGGATATTGTATATCTCATAAGGCTCTACAAGGTCGTTTGTAGAAATCATGGCACTGTTCGGAATCAGGCTTTGGGCACGGAATTGCGCTTCACGTAGGTAAGCAGCTTTCTCTTGCTGGATACCTCCATAGGCGTACGGCGCTATTTCGGCAAAGTAGAAAGGCAATTCGCCCAGTCCCCATTCTTTGCGCCACAGCTGCACCATATCGGCCAGACGCTCGGCGTATGTTTCATGACGGCCTACGTTAGACTCGCCTTGATACCAGATGAATCCCTTTATGGTATAGTTCTGAAGCGGCTTCAGCATGGCATTGTACATCAGCATGGGGCGGTGCATGGGGTGCAGGCGTTCGATGGAATCAGGGTTGAGAGATATGTCTGGATAGTTTTCCAGCAGTTCACGGCTTATCCAACCTTCTACAGTGGATCCACCGTAAGCGCTACAGATGATGCCGACCGGAATCCGGAGGGCACGGCTCAACGAAGTGGCAAAATAGTAGGCCGTCGCACTGAAATCAGGTGCGGTTTCTATGGAAGATATGTTCCAGCTACCTTTGCAGTCGGTTTGTGGTTCATAAGTCTGGTGCTTGGGAACGGTGAACATACGCACGCCTCTGTTTTCGGCAGAAGCTATAATATCATCCGCCCCATTCATGATGCAACAGCCGACAAAGCCTTTCAGGGGCATTTCCATATTGCTCTGGCCGGAAGCAAGCCATACTTCACCGATTAGGATATTCTTCAACGTAGTTTTTTCTCCGTCATCAAAGGTTATCTCATAAGGCGTGTATCCTGCTGCCGGAGTTTTCACGGCAAGCAGCCAATGGCCATCCTTATCGGCACGGCAAGTGGAGGTTTGTCCGTTCCACGAGGGGGTTACACGTACTTCCGCCTTCGGCGTTGCCGTTCCCCACAGTTTCACTTCAGTCTGCTGCTGGAGTATCATGTTGTCGCCTACCAGTGCAGGCAGTTTTACCTTGGCGCCCAGCGAGGCAGCGCAGCATAATAGAATCAATGCAAGAGTCTTACTTTTCATAGTATATTTGTGTTTAATACTATACTCGGAATCAATAACGTGAGCAAAAATAAGGCTTTTTTGCTCACGTTCTCCGTTTCATGTGCAAAAAGTGGGTGTTTTTGTACATGTGCTCAAACAAAATTATACATAGATGTATTATACATTGATGTATAATTTGTATATTTGTCATTAAATCAAGAACAGAAAGCTTATGAAATCACCTTTTCAATACGGCACACTGGTTGATAAAGAAAGTTTCGTCAATCGGGTAGAAGAACGAAAGCAACTGAAAGAATTGCTTGAATCGGGCATCAACGTAATGCTTATTTCACCGCGCCGATGGGGAAAATCGTCGCTTGTAAAAGTAGCTATGGACGAACTGACACAAGAAGACAAGCATATCCGTGTCTGCTTCATTGATGCATTCAGCATCAAGACGGAAGCTGAATTCTACCGCATCTTTGCGCGAGAAGTCATTTCTTGCGCCGCCTCCACCCTTGAAAAGAGGCTTGAAGATGTGAAACAGTTTCTTAAAGCCGTTTCTCCCAGTATCACATTGAAGAGCGACCCAACCGGTACCCTCTCCTTTGACTTGAAATTGGAACTGGAAGAAAAAAGTGTCATGGAGATACTGGAACTACCCGAAAAGATAGCAGCTGCCAAAGGCATACACCTGATTGTCTGCATCGACGAGTTCCAACAACTGGCACTACTACCCGGCTACAAAAGTATGGAGGGAAAAATGCGCTCTGCCTGGCAGAAGCAGCAACAAGTCTCCTATTGCTTTTACGGAAGCAAGCGGCATATGATGATGGACATCTTCAACAATTCTTCTAACCGCTTCGGACAAGTACTGTTCCTGCAAAAGATAAAGAAAGAGGAATGGGTGCCCTTCATCGTCAATGCCTTCCACCGGACGAACAAAGAAATCAGCGAACAGCAAGCAGAACAACTGTGCGACATCGTGAAATGCCATTCGTGGTATTTGCAACAGTTGTGCTATTTCATCTGGAGCGGTACGTCTGAAAAAGTGACAGATGAGATTATCGAAATCCGTACCCGCCAACTGATAGACACCAACATGCCTATGTTCATGAACGACACCGAGAACCTGACTGCTGCCCAAACTGCCATGCTTCGTGCTGTAGCCGATGGTGAATACCGCTTCAACTCCATCCCCGTAGTGCGGAAATATGAATTGGGCAGTGCACAGACCATCACACGCAACAAGCGTATGCTGACAGAACGTGATTTCATTGAGAAAGAAGGAAACAAGTATGCTTTCTCCGACCCTATATTCGAGCTTTGGTTCAGAAGAGAGTATTGCTAAATGCGAGAAAGGAGGTTGTGTCAAAACGTTGGCACAACCTTTTTCTATAATTTATAGTCCTGTTATCTTTTCTTTTGTCTACGCCGCTTTTTTCTCATTCATTTGGTAACAAGTTGCTATATTCCCGTTGTATCGGGTTATAAATAGTCCAATAAATATAGATTTAGTAAGTGTAATGAGCTCCTTTCCTGTTTTTCTCAGTTTTGCACACATCTTTTTGATATTAAAAGCTATGGCAAAGAAGGCAAAGTCCATTGTCACCTTGTCTTCTCCCACATGCCGGAACCTCCTGTATGCCATGTTGTATTTCATTTGTCCGAACACAGCTTCCGGTTCTATATACCGCCTGCCCCTATGCCTGACTCCTTCTTCTGAGACTAACCTTTCCCGTGCCTGCCGTTTGTATTGGTTTAACCGGTGGTTGACTTCTATAATACGGTTTCCCCGTGCTTTAAAACAACTTCCATGCAAAGGACAACCTTCGCATCTTTGTGCTTTGTACCGGGCACTTTCGGTGATGTATCCGCTCGCTGTTTTGTCATGTCTGGTTCCTATGCGGTTCATGTGTTGCCCCATCGGACAAACGTAATAATCCTCCCCCGCATTGTAATGGAGACTTTCCGCATGGAACGGGTTGGGAGTATAACGGGTACGCTGCTCTTTATGGAAGTAGTTGTACTTGACAAAGGCCTCTATCCCGTTTTCCTGCATGAACCGGTAATTTTCTTCCGAGCCGTAACCGGAGTCTGCCACACCGATACCCGGTAAGCGGTTATAGCGGTGCTGGAAGGAGTGGAAGAAAGGGATCAGGGTCAGCGTATCGGTGGGGTTGGGAAACAGCCGGAAGTCTATGATGAATTGGTTTTCAGTACCTGTTTGTAAATTATACCCGGGCTTGGTCTGCCCGTTCTTCATGGCGTCTTCTTTCATACGCATGAATGTGGCATCAGGATCGGTCTTGGAATAGGAATTACGTTCTCCAAGGACTTCAAGGTGATTGTCGTATTCCATCAGCTTGTCACGATACCCTTCAAGTTCCCTGACCTGTTTCTTCTTTTCACGCAGAGCTTTCTTTTGTTCCTTGTCCTGTGTTACAGGCTGGTGTTCCAGCACTTCTTTGAGTTCATCCACTATATT